>JAWWOM010000322.1:0-6085 GCA_033851655.1 Frankiales bacterium | reverse complement strand
CGGTCGATGCCGGGCAGCTCCGCCAGGGTGCGCAGGGCGACGATCAGGGCCAGGGCCTCCTGGGCCGTCAGCCGCAGCGGCCGGGCGATGGTGTCGGCGTTGGCCACCGTGACCGTGTCGCCCTCATAGCTGACGTCGATGAGGTCCCCCGGGCCGTGCCCGGGCAGCCCGCACAGGAAGACCAGGTCGAGATCGCTGCGCAGCTGCTTCTCGGTCACGCCGAAGACCTCGGCCACCTCGGCGAGCCGCGCGCCCGGGTGCGCCTGGAGGTAGGGCACCAGCGCGAGCAACCGCGGCAGCCGGTCTGCTGAGCCGCTCACGACGCCGCTGCCCTGAGCCGTCGTACGACCGCGGACACCAGCTCCGGCGGGTCGAGGGCGACGACATCGTCCGCGTGGCCGGCGACGCCCTGGGCCAGCCACTGCAGGTCCCCGTACGAGATGGTCACGACGTCCCAGCCGCGCTGTTCGTCGGCAGCCTCGTCGACCTTGGCCGCCCACCGCCGCAGCTGATGGGCGGCCCCCGGTCGTACGGACACCCTCGCGGTCGCCTCTGTCGACGGCTCCCGACGGTAGACCCGTTCGATGAAGCTCCGCAGGTCCACCCCGTCCGGGAGGCCGGTGCGCAAGGCTCCGGCGGGTCTGACCGGACCCACGATGCGGCTGAGCCGGAACACCCGCGCCGCGTTGCGGTCGCGGTCGTGGCCCACGACGTACCAGCGGCCGTGCCAGGACACGACCCCCCACGCGTCCAGGGTGCGGGTGGCCGTCGGGGCGGCCGGCCCTGCCCGGTAGTCGAAGCGGACCGCCTTGCGGGCGTGCAGGGCGTCCAGCAGCGGCTCGAAGGCGGGCTCGGTCGCGTCGACGTGGGGCTCGAGCTCGGCCAGGCCGGTGGTGTCGGCCTCGATACCGGCCGCGCGGAGCTTGATCATCGCGGACGAGGCCGCCTCGGCCAGCCCCGCCTGGGCCCACAACCGGGCGGCGAGGCCGACGGCCGCAGCCTCGTCGGCGGTCAGCGCGATCTCCGGCAGCTCGTAGTCGCGGGCGGCGATCCGGTAGCCCGGCTCGTCCTCCCACACCGTGTCGCTGCCGACCTCGAGCGGGATGCCGAGGTCCCGGAGCTCCTCCTTGTCCCGCTCGAACATCCGGCGGAAGGCGTCGTCGTCGGAGGGCCCGTACCCCGGCACCATCTCGCGGATCTGCTGCGCGCTGAGGTAGCGCCGGGTGGAGAGCAGGCAGATGACCAGGTTGAGCAGGCGCTCGGTACGGCGTGCCGACATCTCGCTTGCCTCCCTGGTCGCTGCTGCCAACGCTGACGCTAACAGCCCCCGTGGCCTGGCCTCGGTAGCCTGTGCCCGGTGATCCGTTGGCGCAAGGGCGTGGTGTCGGCGGTGCTGCGCGCCGACGGCCCGATGTGCGAGGTCACCGTCGACGTCTCCGGGACGTCGGTGCCGGCTCTCGCCGACGTGGCTGTGGTCGGGTCCCCTGTCGTCGGCGACGTGGTCCTGCTCAACGCCAACGCTCTCGACCTGGCCCTCGGCACCGGCGGACACGCCATGGTGGTCGCCCTGCCGGACCGGTTGCCTGCCGACGCTCCCCCGGCCGGCCACATCATGAAGGTGCGCTACAGCCCCCTCCAGGTGGCCGTGGGCAGCGCCGACGAGCAGGGCTCCGCCCACCACGCCGTGCTCGCCGACGCCGATGACCTGGGCGGGGTGCCGGTGGTCGTGGCCGACCTGCACTCGGCGCTGCCGGCGATCTGCCTCGCGATCGCCGCCGACCGGCCCGGGAGCCGGGTCGGCTACGTGATGACCGACGGCGGGGCGCTGCCCATGCACTACTCCCGGACGGTGCCGGCGCTGCGTACCGCTGGCCTGCTCGCCGGTACGGTGTCGGCCGGCCAGGCCTACGGTGGCGACCACGAGGCCGTCAACGTGCACACCGCCCTGCTGGTGGCCCGGTTGGTGCTGGGGGCGGACATCGTCGTCGTGGCGCAGGGACCGGGCAACCTCGGTACGGACACCCGGTGGGGCTTCTCCGGAGTCGCCGCCGGTGAAGCCGTCAATGCCGTCGGCCTGCTGGGCGGTCGCGCCGTCGGCAGCCTCCGGATCTCGGGTGCTGACCCGCGCGAACGGCACCTCGGGATCTCACACCACAGCCTCACCGCGTACGGCAGGGTGGCCCTGCTCCCCGCTGAGCTGGCGGTGCCGGTGCTGGCCGAGAGTCCTTTGTCCGCAAGGATTCGCGACCAGCTGGCCACGTTGCCGAGACGTCACCGGCAGGTGGGCGTCGAGCTGGCCGGGTTGGCGGACGTGCTCGAAGACGCTGCGCGGCAAGGGATCAGACTCGCGACGATGGGCAGAGGGCTGGCCGAGGACCCGCCCTACTTCCTGGCCGCGGCAGCAGCAGGCCGGCACGCCGCACGACTGTGCGACGTACCGGCCTGAGGTGAGACTGCTTGCTGCTAAAGGCGACTTGCCCGGCTGGTCAGGCTGAGCACGACGCCGGCGACCAGCAGCACGATCGCCACGACGAACAGCCAGTGGGCGGCGCTCGCGAAGCCGAGGATGGCGGCAACGAGAGCCAGGACTAGGAGCAGGAGCCAGGGACCCATGAGGACTCTCCTTGGTCAGGCGAGGCTTCTGGCCTCGCTCCGGGGCGCCGGGTGGACGCCGGCTGCACTGACCCCGTTCTGCCCGCTCGACCGGAAACGACACCTGGCAAGCCCGTCTCACAGGTAACAGAGGGCTAACTACATGCTGGCGATCAGCTTCTCGACCCGCTCGTCGACGGAGCGGAACGGGTCCTTGCACAGCACCGTACGCTGCGCCTGGTCGTTCAGCTTGAGGTGCACCCAGTCGACGGTGAAGTCGCGCCGCTTCTCCTGTGCCCGCTTGATGAACTCGCCGCGCAGCCGGGCCCGCGTCGTCTGCGGCGGCACCGACTTGGCCTCGAAGATGGCCAGGTCGTGGGAGACCCGTCCCACCTTGCCGTGCCGCTCGAGCAGGTAGTAGAGGCCCCGGTTGCGGTTGACGTCGTGGTAGGCCAGGTCCAGCTGGGCGACCCTCGGGCTGGACAGCGGGAGGTCGTACTTTGCCTGGTATCGCTCGATGATCTGCAACTTGGTGACCCAGTCGATCTCGCGGGCGACTCCATCGAGGTTGCCGGTCTCGATGGCCGTGAGCGTCCGGTCCCAGAGGTCGAGGACCCGCTCCGCGATCGGGTCGACACCGCGGCGACCGACGAAGTCAGCCGCCTTGGTGTGGTACTCCCGCTGGATCTCGAGTGCCGTCGCCTCGCGGCCGTTGGCCAGCTTGACCTTGCGCCGTCCGGTGACGTCGTGGCTGACCTCGCGGATGGCCCGGATGGGATTCTCCAGCGTGAGGTCGCGCATGACCACGCCGGCCTCGATCATCCGCAGCACCAGGTCGGCGGACCCGACCTTGAGCAGCGTCGTGCACTCGTTCATGTTCGAGTCGCCCACGATGACGTGCAGCCGGCGGAACCGCTCAGCGTCCGCGTGCGGCTCGTCGCGGGTGTTGATGATCGGTCGGCTACGGGTGGTGGCGCTGGAGACGCCCTCCCAGATGTGCTCGGCGCGCTGGCTGACGCAGTAGACCGCGCCTCGCGGTGTCTGCAGCACTTTGCCTGCACCGCAGACGATCTGTCGGGTGACCAGGAACGGGATGAGCACCTCGGCCAGCCGGCCGAACTCGCCGTGGCGGCCGACCAGGAAGTTCTCGTGGCAGCCGTAGGAGTTGCCGGCGGAGTCGGTGTTGTTCTTGAACAGATAGATGTCGCCGGCGATGCCTTCTTCGCGGAGCCGCCGCTCGGCGTCGACCAGGAGTCCCTCGAGGATCCGCTCGCCGGCCTTGTCGTGGGTGACCAGGTCGATGGGGCTGTCGCACTCCGGCGTCGCGTACTCGGGGTGGCTGCCGACGTCGAGGTAGAGCCGGGCGCCGTTCTTGAGGAAGACGTTGCTCGAGCGGCCCCACGACACGACCCGGCGGAACAGGTAACGGGCCACCTCGTCCGGCGAGAGTCGCCGCTGCCCACGGAAGGTGCACGTGACGCCGTACTCGTTCTCGAGCCCGAAGATCCGCCGGTCCATGCTCGTAGCCTATGCCCGCGAACCCGCCGCTGCCGCGGTTCAGGCCTGCGGGCCGCCTCCGGTTCGGTCGGTTCAGTACTCCAGGGCGACGCCGGTCTCGCTGATGACGGCGGTCGGTTCGAGGCTCACGTCGGGCTGCGGCAGCCGGATCATGCGGCCGGGGGCCGACCAGCCCGCCGCGGTCAGGGTCTCCTCGACGATCATGCCCGCGTCCCGTACCGCGTTGTGCAGCTCCCCCAGCACGTGAGCCTCAGCGCCACGGGCCTGCGCGTTCTCCGCCCGGTTGAGCGCGATGACGAACTCGCGCATCGCCTTGTGGATGGTGGTGTCGGTAGCCAATCGGCTCATCGTGAGCACCCCTTAGGTTCGTCCGGTTTGCCCAGACTGATTCGGCCGACTGGACCAGTCGCATTGAGCCCGAACGGCCAAGTTCACCCCGACGGCGTATCCATTGTTGATCTTGCTCTTGCCGGTTGTGCCCGTGGCGCCCGCGGTGCACCTTGGTGGCAACCGGCCGCAACGGTGCGGCCGGACCGGCCGATGGGGGCAACATGGCGACGAACGAGGAACTCCAGCAGCAGCTCGATGCAGTGCGTGAGGAGATGCGGCAGCTGCGCGCGCAGCTCCGGGGCTCCGCGCCGGCGGGCACCGCACGCGTGCTCACCCGCCGCAACCTGCTCCGGGCAGCTCCGGTCGCGGCTCTCGGTGGCGCCCTCACGGCGATGGCGGCGAGCCCGGCGGCGGCGGCCACCGGCCAGCCGTTGCTGCTCGGCCGCGACAACACGGCCGGTAGCGACACCACCACCCTGGAGTCGCCGTTGACCCTGAACGGCCGGGTCTGGGCCGCCGGCATCAGCTTGACCGGCATCGCCCTCAACACCAACGGCTCCGCGTCCGTCGCCATCCAGAACCTGGCCGGCGGCACCAGCCTCGATGTGTCCGGTGGCTTCGCCGAGGGCCAGACCGGTGACGCCATCCACGCAGGAGCATCCGGAGCGGTGGCCGTGGCTGCGGTGGCGACCGACGCGCCGGTCCGGTTCTCCCCGGACATCCGCCCCGGCACAGCTGTGACCGCGTCGGCGGACCGCGGCCACGCCCTGGTCGCAGCGACCAGCTCGACGACTACGTCGGAGGACGCCGTGACGATCGACTACGCCGGGACCAGCCGGGCGGTCTACGCCCAGTCGCACAACCCGGCCAACATCAACGGAACCGTCACCGGGGTGAACGAGGGTCACGGCACCGGCGTCTGGGGCGAGCAGCGCAACAACACCGGTCCGGGGTTCGGCGTCGTCGGCGTCGGCGGCTCGCAAGGTCGCGGTGCCCAGTTCACCGGCGGCGTGGCGCAGGCCCGGCTCGTACCCGGCAGGTCCTCCACGCATCCGGTCACCGGCAAGACCGGTGACCTCTACGTGGACAGCGCGGTCAGGCTGTGGTTCTGCACCAGGGCCTCGGCCGGCAGCACCGCAGCGGTCTGGAAGCAGATCGGCTAGCGCCGCGCCTTGGCCGTGGCGCGGTTGTTGGCCTTCATCAGCGCCTCCACGAGCTGGTCCTTGGTCATCCGGGACCGACCCTTCACCTCGAGCTGGCGGGCAAGGTCGAGCAGATGTGCTTTGGAGGCGTTGGCATCGACCCCGCCGGCGCCCTGCAGCCGGTTGAGGCCGCCCTTCTCGGCCCGGTCGTCGGACGGGCCGTGGGCGCCGCCAGGCTTGGGCTCCCAGTGGTCGCCGACCTTCTCATGCGTCCGCTTGAGTGACGCGAAGGCAGTCCGGTGCGCCCGCTCGCCCTCGCCGTACTCCCGAGCCGCTGCGTCATGGGTCTCCGACCAGGTGTCCCGGGCCTTGGCGCCGGACCGGGCGATCGTCGAAGGCATCTCGGAGCGCTTCTTGGTCGTGGCCATGGTGACCCTCCCTACGTCTGCTGACCGGGGACGGCTTTCCGCGATCGTGCGCTCGGAAAACGTCGGGGCACGGCC
>JAWWOM010000272.1:0-3014 GCA_033851655.1 Frankiales bacterium | reverse complement strand
ACCTGGCACGCCAAGGTGATCTTCGGTCGGACGTCGGTGGCTGCCACGGTGGTGCCTTTCAATCGAGTGGAGAAATCAGTGTGCCCGGCCGCCTGCGGCCGGATCCTTCGTAGCGAGGGCGGGATTTGAACCCGCGACATAGCGATTATGAGCCGCTTGCTCTGCCAGACTGAGCTACCCCGCCCTGGGAACTGCAACGAGCCTCAGCGCATTCCCGTATTCAGTACGCATCGGGACGCACAGAGCCCCCTTACGGAATCGAACCGTAGACCTTCTCCTTACCATGGAGACGCTCTGCCGACTGAGCTAAGGGGGCGTCGCACGCGCCGCGTGCGCCAGCGGATGAGCTTACACGAAACGGCGGCCTGGCTTGGTCGCAGTCGAGGTCACAGAAAGGGACCCCGCCGCACTCTCCGTCCCCGGATCTTGGCAACATAGGGACCCGTTCTCCCCGAGACGTCCCGCGAACTGGGAGTTGCCGATGGCCGTCACCACCGAGTTGATCACGCTCCGCCGCACGGTCGATGAACTCCGCGCGGTCGTCGGTTCGGTACGCAGCCGCTACGGGGACATCTCGGCGGTCCGCCGGCTGCTCAACGACATCGACCGGATCGACCTGGACGCCTCGGAACTGGACGACCTGACCCCGCTTCCGCTCGCGCCTCCGGCCGCGTCCGACGAGGCTCCGATCGTGCTGGACGACACTCCGCTGGACCCGTCACTGTGGCACGGGGCGGACGACGAGGGACTCGGCGGTTACCACCGATGACACGTATGGCCAAGAGCATGCCGACCGGCACCGCGGGGCCGGGACGGGCCAGCATCCCGGCCCGGACACTGCGCACCGACAACTGGTGGCGCGCGCCGCTGCTCACCTTCGTCCTGCTGTCGGCCTGGGTGCTGTACGCCCTCCTGCGCACCGTCAGCCAGCGGGCGTACTTCGCCGGCACCGAGCACTACCTCTCGCCGTTCACCTCGCCCTGCGTGACGGCGAGCTGTCCCGCCGGCGCCCGGGACTTCGGCACCTGGTTCGGCCACTTCCCACCGTTCATCCCGCTGGCGCTCATCACGCTGCCGTTCCTGCTCGGGTTCCGGCTCACCTGTTACTACTACCGGCGCGCCTACTACCGCGCGTTCTGGCAGTCGCCGCCCGGTTGCGCGGTGGCCGAGCCGCACGGCAAGTACTCCGGCGAGACGCGGTTCCCGCTGATCCTGCAGAACCTGCACCGGTACTTCTTCCTCGCCGCCGGCGTGATCTCGGTCGTCAACACGTGGGACGTCGTGCAGGCGTTCCGGCCGGAGGGTCACACGTTCGGCTTCGGGCTGGGCACGATCATCATGCTGCTCAACGTCGTGCTGCTGTGGGCCTACACGCTGTCCTGCCACTCGTGCCGGCACATCGTCGGCGGCCGGCTGCGCAACTTCTCTGCCCACCCGCTCCGCTACAGGGCGTGGGGTTTCGTGTCCAAGCTGAACACCAAGCACATGCAGCTGGCCTGGACCACGCTCGGCACCCTCATGCTGACCGACGCCTACATCGCCCTCGTGTCCTCCGGCGCGTTCAGCGACCTGCGCTTCTACAACTGAAAGGCTCGGCGTGACCGAGAAGCAGCTCGAAAAGCACAACTACGACGTCCTCATCATCGGCGCCGGCGGCTCCGGGCTGCGTGCGGCGATCGCCGCGCACGAGGCCGGGCTGCGGGTCGCCGTGATCTGCAAGTCGCTGTTCGGCAAGGCGCACACGGTGATGGCCGAGGGTGGCTGCGCGGCGGCCATGGGCAATGCCAACAGCAACGACAACTGGCAGGTCCACTTCCGCGACACCATGCGCGGCGGCAAGTTCCTGAACAACTGGCGGATGGCCGAGCTGCACGCCAAGGAGTCGCCCGACCGCGTCTGGGAGCTCGAGACCTACGGCGCGCTGTTCGACCGCACCAAGGACGGCAAGATCAGCCAGCGCAACTTCGGCGGCCACGAGTACCCGCGGCTCGCCCACGTCGGCGACCGGACCGGCCTCGAGCTGATCCGCACGATGCAGCAGAAGATCGTCTCGCTACAGCAGGACGACGCCAAGAAGATGGGTCAGCCGGGCGCCGAAGAGGGCCGTCTGAAGGTCTTCGCCGAGCTCACCGTCACCGAACTGATCACCGACGCCGACGGTGCGATCGCCGGAGCGTTCGGCTACTGGCGCGAGACCGGGCGCTTTGTGCTGTTCAACGCGCCAGCCGTGGTGCTGGCCACCGGTGGCATCGGCAAGTCATTCAAGGTCACGTCCAATTCCTGGGAATGCACCGGGGACGGCATGGGCCTGGCGCTGCGCGCGGGTTCGACGTTGCTGAACATGGAGTTCGTCCAGTTCCACCCCACCGGGATGGTCTGGCCGCCATCGGTGAAGGGAATTCTTGTCACCGAGGGTGTGCGCGGCGACGGCGGGGTGTTGAAGAACTCCGACAACGAACGATTCATGTTCAACTACGTCCCGGACGTGTTCCGCCAGCAGTACGCCGACAACGAGACCGAGGCCGACGCCTGGTACAAGGATCCCGAGCACAACAAGCGCACGCCGGATCTGTTGCCGCGTGACGAGGTTGCGCGGGCGATCAACTCCGAGGTGAAGGCCGGCCGCGGCTCGCCCCACGGCGGGGTCTTCCTCGACATCGCCTCGCGGCTGCCGAAGGAGGAGATCCTGCGGCGGCTACCGTCGATGTACCACCAGTTCAAGGAGCTTGCCGACGTCGACATCACCGCCGAGGCGATGGAGGTGGGCCCGACGTGTCACTACGTGATGGGTGGTATCGAGGTCGAGGCCGATAGCGCTGCCGCGGCACGTGTCCCCGGCTTGTTCGCCTCGGGCGAGGTCGCCGGTGGCATGCACGGCTCGAACCGGCTGGGCGGCAACTCCCTTTCGGACCTGCTCGTGTTCGGCCGCCGTTCCGGGGAGGGCGCCGCGGCGTACGTTCAGTCACTGAACGGGCGTTATCCGACGATCACCGACGCACAAGTCAAGGCTTGCA
>JAWWOM010000205.1:0-15350 GCA_033851655.1 Frankiales bacterium | reverse complement strand
GTGACTGGACCGACGACGGGCGTCGGTATGTTGTCCGCGTCAACATAAAAGGCCGGAGGCCTGAGGGAAAGGGCGACTCGGCAACGGTTCGGTCACGGTCACTGATCGTGACCGAAATGAGATGCTGATTGCCCCCGGTGCCCCGACTTGTCGGGAAAGTCGGTGCCGCCCGCCGCCGCCCCCGGCTGCCTGCTGGCCGGCCTCGACTCGCCGAGGGCACTGTGTATGTGCTGCCGGCCAACAAACCTGAGCATCGAAGGGTGCCACGTAAGCGGTTCCGCCTGCGCGCCGGACGCTCAGAGCCGGGGGATCCAGCGCCGACCGGCCAGCGCATCTTCGACCAGTGCCACTGCCGCAGCGGCCTTGGCCAGCCGGGCACCCTCGCGCTCGTACGCCGACACGGTGGCCTCGACCGCCTCCGGCGGAACCACGGACGCCAGGTCGGCGCGTACGGTGGCCAGCCCCCTGCGGGCGGCCTCGACACCGGTCAGGCAGTGCTCGCGGGCGAGCCGGGCCAGCACGACGGGGTGCCGGCGGAGGACCTCGTGCGCCCGGTAGTCCGGCGGGCACAGGTCGAACAACCAGCCGACCGCACTGCGCTCCCAGTCGGGGCTCAGCGGCGGGCGGACCTGGTCGGGCCAGCCCGGCGGCAGCGGTGTGGCCATGCCCCCAGTCTCCCTGGTGTCGCACAAAAGGCGGACTGGCGCGGGGTGAGCGCGAGATGAGAGCCTGCCGCCGTGATCGACTATGCCAGCATCCTGCGTGCAGCCGGGCTCACTGTGATCGAGGTCGCCGGGTGGCGCGAGCGCAGCCACCCGGGCAGTTTCACTGCCCAGGGCGGCGTGTGGCACCACACCGCCGGCGTCAACGACGTGGCCGTCGTCGTGAACGGCCGCCGGGACCTGGCCGGACCGTTGGCCAACCTGTACCACGGGAGGGACGGCAGCTGGACGGTCGTCTCCGGCGGTGTCGCCTGGCACGCCGGACCGGGCAGTCGTCGGGTCTTCGAGGACCTGCGGGCCGGCGTGGCGCCCCAGGGAGACGCCCTCGCCCTTGACCTGGTCGATGACTTTCCCAACGCCAACCATTTCCTGATCGGCGTCGAGTCGGAGGGTGGCGTGGGCGTCGGCGACTGGCCGCAGGTCCAGATCGAGTCCCTCGTCGCCGGCACCGCTGCTCTGTGCCGTGAGCTCGGGCTCGGCGCGGACCAGTGGGTCCACCACCGCGAGTGGACCCGGCGCAAGGAGGACATGTCCTATCGCGGCGACCTGCGCGGGCGGGTGGCCGCCCTGCTCGGGTCCGGCCACGCCGGTCCGTCAGCAGTCGTCGGCGGCGTTCCCGCATCCGTGCCGTCCGACCTGCCTGAGCCGCAGCCCACGCCCCCCACCCCCGCTCCGAACCCGGAGGAAGTCATGTATGTCGTCATCGAGGCACCCCACCGCTCCCCCGCCTTCTTCACCACCGACGGCGTGGGGCACCCGATGGGACGGGGCGGCTGGACCTTCATCAACCGGTTCGCGAGCAAGCACCCGACGCTGGTCGTGTTCGACAGCAGCTGGACGGCGGCGGAGTACGACATGGTCTGCCGGCTGCCGGCCCACTCGGCCGACGAGATCCTGCCGCCGGACGCGATCCCTCCCGGACTGGCGCCGGATCCGGGCAACCTCGGGATCGGCGACCCGGCCCCGGCGCCGCCCGACGGCGGCCCGACCGGCACGCCGACGGACACGCCCACCCTGCCACCGGACCTGCTGACGCTGCCCGATGATGTGCCCGACCCCAGGGTCGGCGCCTTCGCCTGATTGGCTCAGGCGGCGACGAACAGCGCCACGCACTCGACGTGTGCGGTCATGGGGAACAGGTCGAAGGCCCGCAGCTCCCGCAGGGCGTAGCCGGCCTCGGCGAGGGCAGCCGTGTCCCGGGCGAGGGCCGCCGGATCGCAGGCCACGTAGCAGATCCCGCGCGGCCGCAGCGCCGCCAGCTCGCGGCACAGCGCCGGGCCGGCGCCCGTACGAGGCGGGTCGAGGACCACGAGGTCGACCGAGTCACGGCCACCCAGCCAACGGTTCGTCGGGTCGGTGCCGATGCGGCCGCGGCTGACCCGGACCTGGGGCAGGTCGGCCAGGTTGTGCTCGGCATCCAGCACGGCCTGGCGGTCCCCCTCGACGGCCACGACCTGACCGGTCGCCCCGACCACCTCGGCCAGCGCACCCGCGAAGAGCCCCACGCCGCAGAACAGGTCGAGCGCGGACTCGCCCACTGCCGGCGAGAGCTGGCCGAGCACGGCGTCGACCAGGGTCTGCGCCGCTGCCGGGTGGATCTGCCAGAAACCGCCACCCGACACCCGCCAGGTCCGGCCCGCGGCGGTCTCGGTGACCGCACCCGGACCTCGAAGCGTGGTCATGTGCCCCTTGTCGTCGTCACGGACGAAGCCGGCCGGGACGTCGAGGTCGATCGGGTGCAGCGGCTGCCGGCGCGACACCGGCGTCGCCGCCACCAACCGGTCAGGGGTGGTCGCCGAAGCCACGGCCTCGACGGCGCGTACGTAGGGCCAGCCGCGCCGCTCCACGCCCATCTCGGTGACGCCCGGGTGGGCGATGAGACAGCGGTCGACGGGCTGGATCGCGTGCGACCGGGCCCGGTGCAGTCCCACCGTCCCGTCCCGGCGGACCGCGAAGCCGACCCTGGTCCGCCAGCCCAGCCCGTCGTCGCTGCCAGCCACCGCCTCGACGGTGACCTCGCGATCGAGCCCGGCCAGTCGCAACAGCTGTTCCCGTACGACGGCGGCCTTCAGCTCGCGCTGGTACGGCAACGACGCGTGCTGCCAGTCGCAGCCGCCGCAGCCACCGGGACGCGCGTACTCGCAGGGCGCCGCCACGCGGTGCTCCGACGCCTCGATGATCTCGACCGCGTCCGCCCGCAGGTAACGCGGCCGCACCTCCGTCACGGTCACGCGGACCCGCTCCCCCGGCAGGGAGTGCCGGACGAACACCGCCTGCCCGTCGTGGCGGGCCACGCAGAAACCACCGTGGGCAACCGGACCGACCTCGACCTCGAGGGTGTCCCCGACCTCCGGCATCAGACCTGGCCGCCGGTCCTGGCGGGCGGTGTCGGCTCGACGGGCGGGGTCGTGGCGGTGATGCCCCAACGGGCGCCGAGCTGCGCCGGCGGCGGCCCCTCGACGGGGTCAGGGAGCCGCGAGGACGACGAGAGCTGCCAGGGAACGCTGGTCACCATCACGCCGGGGGTGTACAGCAGCCGGGTCTTGAGCCGCAGGGCGCTCTGGTTGTGCAGCAGGTGCTCCCACCAGCGGCCGACGACGTACTCCGGCAGGTAGACCGTGACCACGTCGCGTGGGCTTTCCCGACGGATGTTGCGCACGTAGGCGAGGATCGGCCGGGTGATCTCCCGGTAGGGCGAGTCCAGCGACACCAGGGGCACCGGGATGCCGCGACGTTCCCACTCCTCCTGCAGCGCACGGGTTTCGTCCTCGTCGACCTGGACGGTCAGCGCGACCAGCGTGCTCGGCCGGGTCGCCCTGGCGTAGGCAAGCGCCCGCAGCGTCGGCTTGTGGATCTTGGACACCAGCACGATGGCGTGGTTGCGCGACGGCAGCATGTCCTCGTCCTCGGACGGGATGAGCTCGACGCTGACCCGGTCGTAGTGCCGGCGGACCCCGCGCATCAGGACGAAGAAGATGATGATCGCGGTGACCGCGATCCACGCGCCGTGGACGAACTTCGTCCCCAGCTGGACGACCAGGACCAGGCCGGTGAAGCAGCCACCGAAGCCCTGGATGATCCGGGAGCTCTTCATCGTGCGGCGCTTCTTGGGATCGGTCTCCGTCTTGAGGTGCCGGGTCCAGTGCCGCACCATGCCGAGCTGACTGGTGGTGAACGAGATGAACACGCCCACGATGTAGAGCTCGATGAGCTGGGTCGTGCTGGCCTTGAAGTACCACAGCAGCAGGCAGGCGAACGTGGCCAGCAGCACGATGCCGTTGCTGTAGACAAGCCGGTCGCCGCGGGTGTGCAGCTGCCGGGGGAGGTAGCGGTCGCGAGCGAGAACCGATGCCAGTACGGGGAACCCGTTGTAGGCCGTGTTGGCGGCCAGCACGAGGATCGCGGCGGTGACGGTCTGCAGGAAGTAGAAGGCCACCGAATGGCCACCGAACACGGAGGTGCCCACCTGGGCCAGCACCGTCTTCTGCTTGCTGAAGTCGACGCCGGGGATCGGCTTGAAGCCCTGGTGCAGCTCGGCGTAGTGCACGTGGGTCTTGAGGGTGAGCGCGGTGATGCCGGCGAACATGGCCACCGAGATCGAGCCCATCAGCAGCAGGGTACGGGCGGCGTTGGTGCTCTTGGGCTTCTGGAAGGCCGGCACCCCGTTGGCGATCGCCTCGACACCGGTCAACGCCGTACAGCCACTGGCAAAAGCGCGCAGCAGCAGGAAGACCAGCAGCAGCCCGGACTCCTTCTTGACGGTGGCGGGCTGCCAGCCGGCGCTGGGTGCCTGGTGCAGGTGGCCGGCGGAGTACTGGAAGAAGCCCAGGATGATCAGGGAGAAGATGGCGGCGATGAAGGCGTAGGTCGGCAGGGCGAACGCCTTGCCCGACTCGCGGACGCCGCGCAGGTTGAGCAACGTGATGACGAGCACCAGGCCGACGGCGATTGCCGTACGGGAGGGCAGCAGCGAGGGCACCGCCGACGTGATGGCCTCGACCCCGGCGGCGACGCTGACCGCGACGGTGACGATGTAGTCGGTGAGCAGCGCCGCGGCCACGGTCACCCCTGCCCGCTCCCCGAAGTTGGTCTGGGCGACCTCGTAGTCGCCGCCGCCGCTGGGGTAGGCATGCACCGTCCGGCGGTAGGAGAAGACGACCGCTGCCATCAAGGTGACGACGGCCAGGGCGAGCCAGGGTGTGTAGTGGTAGTAGCCGAGCCCCGCGATGCTCAGGACCAGGACGATCTCCTGGGTGGCATAGGCCACTGAGGAGAGGGCGTCGCTGGAGAAGATGGGCAGGGCGATCCGGATCGGGAGCAGCGTCTCCCCGAGCTGACCGCTGGTGAGGGGGCGGCCGACGAACAGACGCTTGGACAAGTGGCTGATGGAGGGCACGCAGGCATCGTACGGCCCTCCGCCCGGCTGCCCCCCCGTGGTCCGGCCGCCGCCGGGTGGGTGGCAGTCCCGCCACCCGAGCCGACCGGCGGCGACAGCCGGTACAGCGCTCCCGTGTAGCGTGTGCGGGCGCCACCTGAGTCGCCGCAATGGCACGTGAAGGGACCGTTGTGCACGTCGTGATCATGGGCTGCGGCCGGGTGGGCTCCAGCCTCGCCCACAGCCTCGAGGACATGGGCCACACGGTCTCCGTCATCGACAGGGACAAGACCGCGTTCCGCCGGCTCGGCCCGAGCTTCGCCGGCCAGCGGGTGGCCGGGGTCGGCTTCGACCGCGACACGCTGGTCGAGTCGGGCATCGAGCGGGCAGGGGCGTTCGCTGCGGTCAGCAGCGGTGACAACTCCAACATCATCTCCGCGCGGGTCGCCCGCGAGACCTTCGGGGTCGAGAACGTCGTGGCCCGCATCTACGACCCCAAGCGGGTCGAGGTCTATCAGCGTCTCGGCATCCCGACGGTCGGCACGGTGAAGTGGACCACCGACCACATGCTGCGCCGGCTGCTGCCGGAGGGAGCGCACGCCGAGTGGCGCGAACCGACGGGCCACATCGCCCTGGCCGAGGTCGCCTACAACCCGGGCTGGGTCGGCCGGCGGCTGACCAGGCTCGAGGCCGCAGCTGCCGTACGGGTCGCGTTCATCCGACGCAACGGCGACGGTGCGCTACCGGGCCCCGACACCGTCCTGCAGGAAGGCGACCTGGTCTACATCGCCGCCGAGGCCGAGCGCCTCGCCGACGTCGAACGCATCTTCGCCAGCCAGCCCGAGGAGCACTGATGCGCGTCTCCATCGCCGGCGCCGGCAACGTCGGACGGTCCATCGCCCGGGAGCTCCTCGGAAACGGTCACGAGGTGCTGCTGATCGAGCGCAACCCGGCCGCGATGAAGGTCGACAGCGTGCCGGGCGCGACCTGGCTCGAGGCCGACGCCTGCGAGCTCAGCAGCCTGGACGACGCCGGCCTGGGCGCGTGCCACGTGTCGGTGGCTGCCACCGGAGACGACAAGACCAACCTGGTCCACTCCCTGCTGGCCAAGACCGAGTTCGGGGTGCCCAGGGTCGTGGCCAAGGTCAACCACCCCAAGAACGAGTGGCTGTTCAACGAGGCCTGGGGCGTCGACGTGGCGGTGTCGGCCCCGCGGATGCTCTCGGCCCTGGTCGAGGAGGCGGTGACCGTCGGCGACGTGGTCCGGCTGCTCAGCCTCCAGCACGGCCAGGCCAACATCGTCGAGCTGACGCTGGCCGAGGACACCCCGTTCATCGGCCGCCGCGTGGGCGACGTGCCCTGGCCGGAGGACGTCGCGCTGGTCGCGATCGTCCGGGACACCAGGGTGCTGGTCCCGACCAAGGACGACCCGCTCGAGGCCGGCGACGAGCTGCTGTTCGTGGCGACCGACGAGGTCGAGCGGCAGCTGGACCGGCTGCTCTCCGGCAGGGACTGACCGCCGGGTCCCGTACCAGGCAGCCGATCGGTCGGGCCGGTGGTACGGGTCAGTGGTGGTTGGGCAGCAGCTCGTAGAGCGGGTTGAACATCGTGCGCCGGCCGTCCGCGGTGGTGATGAGGCCGTTGACCACCACCGAACGGCCGGGCTCGACGCCGCCGATCCGTCTGCGGCCGAGCCAGATCAGCTCGACCGTGCCGGTGCCGTCGTAGAGCTGGGCCTCCAGCGACGGGATGCCGCCGCGGGGCCGCAGGGTCACCGTCCGCAGGACGCCGTGCACGGAGACCCGCTGCCGGTTGGGGCACTGGTAGACAGGCTGGGCGCCGCGGTCGACGACGTGCTTCTGCAGCTCCTCGTCGTCCAGCTCGGCCGTGTCGGCGGACAGCCGGTGCAGAGCCCGGCGCAGTGCACCGTCGGGACGCTTGGCGTCGATGTCACCCATGGCGATCTGTGGCTTCTTTCTCGGGAGTCGCTTCGATGGTACGGCGGCTACGCCGTGCCGTCAGTGGATCTCGGTGATCTCCGGGCCGCGCTCGAACGGGTTCAGCGGATCCTCGGCGTCAGCAGCGTCGCCGGTGACCAGGACGTCGCTCGGCAGCCGCAACGGCAGCGGGTCGCGGGGGGCCATCGCGTCCTTGCCGCGCACCACGACCACCGAGCGGAACACCCGCTCGAACGGCTCGGCCTGCACCGGGTCGGTGGCGGCAGGGCCGGAGATCAGCGCGCGGACGAACCAGCGCGGGCCGTCGGCGCCGAGGAAGCGGGCCGGTGCCAGGGTCGCACCCTGGCCGGGGGCCTCGGCCGGCACCCGGGCGCGCAGCTCGAGGCCGAACGGACCGTCGGACATCTCCCCCGAGCCGCCGTTCTCCATGAGGGACTCGAGGATCTCGGCGCAGATCTCGTCCCAGATGCCGGCCGTACGGGGGGCCGCGAACGCGTTGACCTGCATGGCCGACGGGCCGGAGACGACCGTCGCTGCGATGACCTGGCCCTCGGGGCTGACGTCGACCCGCAGCTCCATCCCCTCGATCACGGGGACCAGCATGCCGCCGAGGTCGAGCCGGTCGACGCCGTCCTCGGGCGCGTCGGCGGAGTCCCAGGGGCCCTGCGGATCTGCCGGCTCCCCGGGCAGCACGTCGACCGCGGCAGCACCCTCGTCCTCGGGGTCGAGCCCCTCCTCGGCGGGGTCGCCCGGCTCGGCGGCCAGGTCCTCCTCCGGGTCCCTGTCCTTGCCACGACGTCGGAACACGGTCACGCTCCTTCAGTTGTCCGGCTCGGCGGTGTCGCGCCCGGCTGGGTGAAGCCGCCCGTCGAACCGTGGCCGCCGATGCCGCGTACGGAGTCCGGCAGCTCGTCAGTCTCCACGAACCGTACGTACTCCACCCGCTGCACGACCAGCTGGGCGATCCGATCGCCCGCAGAGAACCGTACCGGCTCCCGCGGGTCGAGGTTGATGACGATCACCTTGATCTCGCCCCGGTAGCCGGCGTCGATCGTGCCGGGGGCGTTGACCAGCGCCACACCCAGGCTGGCCGCCAGCCCGGAGCGGGGATGGACGAAGGCCGCGTGACCGTGCGGGACCGCCATCGCCAGGCCGGTCGGCAGCACCGCCCGCTCCCCCGGCCCGAGCACCGCAGCGACGGTGGTCACGAGGTCGGCGCCGGCGTCGCCCGGGTGGGCGTAGGCCGGCAGCGGCACCGACGGGTCCAGCCGGCGGACCTGGATCTCCAGCTCGGGGTAGGGATCGGTCACGGGTTGTAGCTCCGCTCGGTGGGGATGTCGTCGCCAGGGCGGATGTGCCGGCTGAAGTGCTCCAGCGGTACGGCGACGAACAGCCCGGCGGCCCGTACCGCGACCGGTCCGTCGGCGCTGCCCAGGCGGCCGACGCCGCGAACGTAGACCTTGCGCCGCTGTACGCCGAGGCACTCGCAGTCCATGACCAGGGTGCTGCCCACGGGAACGGGCAGCAGGTAGTCGGTCTCCAGCCGCCCGGTGACCGCGGGGGTGCCGACCAACCAGAGCAGGAAGCCCATCGCCTCGTCGAACGCGGTCGCCAGCAGGCCGCCGTGCGCCAAGCCCGGCGCCCCCTGATGGTGGTCGGTGACGGTGAACTCGGCGGAGACGGTGACGCCCTCGCCCGCCCGGACCTGCAGGTGCAGCCCGGTGGGGTGCAGGTCGCCGCACCCGAAGCAGTGCCGGTAGTGCTGCCCCATCGGCTCACCCGGAGCAGGTGCGTTCTCGGAACGGACCGCCGGCTCGACACCGTCCGGCGGTGTCGTCGCCGGGGACGGCCAGGCCGGTGCGGCGGGTGGACGGGCGGCTGTCACGGGGTGCACGGTAACCCGTCGTCGGCAGGTGCCATCCTGGCGGGGTGGCAGATCCGTCCAGGCACCGCGGCTCCGACACCTCCGACCGCCCGGACCCCGCTCCGGCGGGCTTCCAGGAGCGGCTGTGGGTGCCCTGGTGGTGGTGGCCGTTCGCCGGTGTGGTGGTGGCGATGTTCGTCGCCGAGGTCATCCCCGGGCTGCCCGGGTCGTGGCAGGTCGCCGCCGGCGTGATCATCACCGCGATCATCGTGTCCTGGCTGCTCACGGTCGGCATCGCGCCGGTCGGGGTGGACGGCGACGGGCTCAAGGCGGGAGCGGCCCGGCTGCCCTTCTCGGCCATCGGCGCCGTCCGGATGGTCGAGCCCGCGACCCGCAAGGCGCTGCTCGGGCCTGCCGGGGATGACCGTGCCTACCTGATGACCCGGGACTGGATCCGCGGCTCGGTCTACGTCGAGGTGGTCGACGACGCCGACCCGACCCCGTACTGGCTGGTCTCCACCCGGGACCCGGCCCGGCTGGCCGCCGCGCTGCGCCGGGCGGACGACGGTGGCCCGACGACGTTCTGAGCGTCGGCCGGGCAGGGATCAGCGGCGGGCGGACGTCGCGAGCTCGAGGGCCGGCCCCAGGTCGCCGCGGCCACTGACCGCCACCGCCGACAGACCCAGCCACGAGGCGAGCAGCTCGAGCTCCTCGGCCAGCTCGACCGCCGTGTCCGGCGGCGCTGCCGGCTCGGACCAGGCGGACTGGACCAGGAGCACTCCGGCGGCGCGGTCGGCCTTGAGGTCGACCCGGGCGACGAACGCCTCGCCGAGCAGGAACGGCAGCACGTAGTAACCGTAGACCCGCTTGGGCGCCGGAACGTAGATCTCGATGCGGTAGCGATAGTCGAACAGCCGTTCCAGTCGCGCCCGCTCGAACACCATCGAGTCGAACGGGGACAACAAGGCGCGGGCGGTGACCCGGCGCGGCAGCTTGGCCGCCGGCCACAGATAGGCCTGCTGGGTCCACCCTCGTACGGTCACCGGCGTCAGCTCGCCGGCCTCGACCAGCTCTGCCAGCCGCGGACGGGTCACCGGGCTGTTCAGCCGGAAGTAGTCGAACAGGTCGTTGGCGGTCGCCACGCCGAGCGCCCTCGCCGCGATCCGCAACAGCTCGCGCCGGGCCTCGTGCTCCTCGACGGCCGGCGCCGACACGACCGCCGCCGGCAACACCCGCTCCGGCAGGTCGTAGCGCCGTTCGAAGTTGACCCGCTCGGCCACCGTCACGTCCCCGGTGGCGAACAGCGCCTCCAGCGCGACCTTGGCGTCGGACCACGACCACCAGGTGCCACCCCTGCTGACCGCGTCGCTCACCTCGCGCGCCGACAGCGGCCCCCGGTCACGGACCTCCTCGAGCACCGCCTCGATGTAGCCGGGCCGCTTGTCCGCGAGCATCGTCGCCCGCCCCCAGGCGCCCTTGCCCCGCATCAGCTCCATCCGCCACTGCACGAACGGCCACAGCCGCGCGGGCAGGAAGGAGGCCTCGTGCGCCCAGTACTCGAACATGGCGCCGTCGCGCCAGGTGAGCTGGTCCAGCCGCGGCCGCGGATAGGGCCCGAGCCTGGCGAACGCCGGGAGGTAGTGGGCTCGCGACAGCACGTTCACCGAGTCGATCTGCAGCAGGCCCACCGTGTCGACGACCCGGCCCAGGTGGCCACCGTCGACCCGCCCGCCGGGCCGGGGCCGGCTGAACCCCTGCGCGGCCAGGGCGATCCGGCGCGCCTGCGCGGGCGACAGCTCCTCGACCGGCACGTGCGACCCCTCCTTTGCGTAGGACGGCAACAGCCACCGGGGCAAGGACGACACCACGGCCCCGCACATCCTGTCCGACCGCCCCGACAGAAAGCACATCGAGTTGGCGATCCTCTCGCCTCTGCCGCATGCTCGACGTCCTAGACCGCCAGACCGCGGAGGCAGCGATGACGCCGGGACCCCGTACCCGCAGCCGACTGCTGGCGATGGGCGCGTCGGCCACCCTCGTGCTCACCGTCGGCTGTACGGGTGGCTCGGCCAAGGCGCCGGCCGCGAGTGGACCCTCGCTCGTCGAGTCGAGCGCGCAGGTGTCGGCCTCGGCCGCGGCAGCCGCCGCGCCCCTGCCGACCGGCAAGCACCCGATCGCCTACTGGCCGACCTACCACCGGGTCAGCACCCGCACCGGGGTCGACCCGACCAGCCCCGCGCTCGGCAAGACCGGCCTGGTCTGGAGCCGGCGGCTCGACGGCGCGGTCTACGCCTCCCCGCTGATCCTCGGCACCGCCGTCATCGCCGCGACCGAGAACAACACGGTGTACGCGCTGCGCGGCGGCAGGACGGTGTGGTCACGCCACCTCGGGGCACCGGTCAGTCGATCGGCGCTGCCCTGTGGCAACGTCAACCCGCTCGGGATCACCGGCACCCCGGTCTACGACGGCAGCACCGGCATCCTCTACGTCGCCGCCGAGCTCTCCGGACCGCTGCGCCACACGCTCTATGCCTTGGACGCGGTCACCGGCAAGGTGCTCTGGCAGCGCGGGCTCGACGTCGAGGGCATGGACCCGCGTGTCCAGCAACAGCGCGGGGCCCTGGCGTTGGCCGGCCACACGGTCTACGTCCCGCTCGGTGGCCTGTACGGGGACTGCGGCGACTACCACGGCTATGTGATCGGCTACCGGACCACCGGCGCCGGGCCGCTGGTCTACCAGACCGAGGACACCGCGGGCGGCATCTGGTCGGCTCCCGGCCTGACCGTGCTGCCAGGCGGGCAGCTGCTCGCCTCGGTGGGCAACAGCGGGCACACCAGCGCCTCGCAGGGCTACGACCACAGCGACGCGATCGTCTCGCTCACGCCCAGCCTCAAGCTCACCGACTACTTCTCCCCGACCACGTGGGCCGACGACAACTCGCGGGACCTCGACCTCAGCTCGATGAGCCCGACCTACATCCCCGGCGGCAAGGTCTTCATCGCCGGCAAGCGCGGCGTCGCCTACCTGACCAGTGCCACCTCGCTCGGCCACGTGGGTGGACAGCTCTCGACGTTGCAGGGATGTGCCTCGTACGGCGGGACCGCCTACTACCAGGGTGTGGTCTTCGCGCCCTGCAACGACGGGGTCGCCGCCATCGCCATCACCGGCAACCAGATGAAGCTGCTCTGGAAGGCGCCCGGCAACATCAACGGCTCGCCGATCTACGGCGGCGGCGCGGTCTGGACGTTGGACTACCGGGCGGGCGTGGTCTACGGCCTGGACCGCAAGACCGGCAAGGTGCTCCGCAAGGTCCACGTCGGGGAGACCAGCCGGTTCGCGACGATGGCGATGCTGCACGGCTACCTGCACGTGCCGACGATGAACGGCGTGGTCGCGATCCGTACCGGCTGAGCCCCGTTGCCGGGTTTCGCCGGTCCCGGCAGATGCCAGGATGTGGCCGTAGCCACGACCCGACAGAGGGAGGGCCCCGTGCTCGCCAAGCAGGCCTGGTCGGTCCTCGGTGGTGCCTCGGCGGCCCTCGCCGGACTGCTCGCCAAGCGCGCCCTCGAGGTCTCCTGGCGCCGGGTCACCGGCAATGACCCGCCGGCCAACCCGGAGTCGCCGGAGACCACGTGGGCCGAGGCGGTCGGCTTCGCCGTACTGTCCGGAGTCGTGCTCGGGCTGGCCCGGCTGCTGGCCAGAAGGACGGTCGCCCGGAGCTGGTTCAAGGCGACCGGCAACCTGCCGCCGGGCCTGGAGTCCGTCCAGTAGGAGTCCGGTCGAGTCCACCGAGCGGCGCTCCTGAGTAGCCCAGGCCCACAACAGGTATCAGGTACTCATGCCCGGGACTCTGCAAGCAAGCAGAGTCGGCGAGGACATCCTTCAGGCGGCGGACGAGACCCTCGTCCGGTCGCTCCTCGCCCCACCGAGGAGACACCATGAGCTACTGGTCCCTGCGCCGTACCGCGCAGCGCGCCGCGGCCGGCCACGAGCTGGCCCGGGGCATCGACGAGACGCTGGCTCCGGCCAGGATCCGGCTGCCGGACTGGACCCCGGTGAGCCACGAGCCGCACCCGGCCACCGTGACCAGCCCGGCCCGCACCCTGCGGCAGCGGGCAGCGGAGCTCGAGAAGGCCTTGTGGACCGTCCCGGCCCAGGACCCCGCGGACCTGGACCCGACCTACCCCAACGGCGTGCGGGTCAGGGTCCGGTCACGCTGGTGAACCACCTGGCCCGGCCGTCAGCTCGCCCTCGACCACGCGGCCGGCCGGGAACGCCTTGACGGCGCGGCCCCTGAGGTCCTTGGACACCGACTCCCCCAGCTTGCGGGTCTCGCGCCGGTTGACCTCGGCGCCGGCGACCGCGCCGGCCAGGAACGGTGCGAGCGTCGTGATACTCCCGCCGAGCCGCTTCATCACGCGCTTGCGCAGCTCGCGCCGCGCCGCGGCGCCGAGCAGCAGCGACCCGGCCCCCGCCTCCAGGGCCCGCCGTCTGACCCACGTGGTCAGCAGCGCCGTGGCCCGGTCCTTGGGGTTGCCGACCAGCGGCAGCCCGTACACCTCGTGCAGCTCTCCCAGCATCCGCAGCTCGATCGCCACCACCGTGAGGGTCTCCGCGGCCAGCTGGACCGGCGCGCCGAGGAGCGCGGGTGGGGCGGCGAGCTCTGCGGCTGCCAGGGCCCCGGCGGCGGCTCCGATCGCGGCCGTGCTGTGGCTGGCCGACTTCACGACTGCCTCGGCCAGGGCGTCGCCGCGGCAGCCGTACGCCTTCTCGAGGGTGGGCAGGTCGCGGAGCGTCACGTGGGGGGCGATCTGCTCGACCAGGTCGGTGAGCCATCGGCCACCGGTGACCGCCCGCACCCCGGCGGTCCGGGCGCTGTGGGCGAGGGCTGCGGTGAGCTGACCGATCTGGCGGACCCTGGCCGTACGGCTGACCGGCTCGGGGCCGGGCCAGTAGTCGGACCCGTCAGCCTGGGGGCCGGACTGCTCCGGACCGGACAGCCGCCGGACCAGGTCGGTGACCTGATGGCTCAGCTGTGACGGGGCCTCGGTGACAGCCCTGACCCGGCTTCTGCCCCGAGGGGGAGGCTCGGGAACGCGCCACGGGTCAGCGGGGTCGGGCTCGCTGGGCTGACGTCCTGGCAGTCGCATCTGGTACGTCTCCTGTGCCGCTGGACTGAGGACCGCAGCGATCGCGGTCCCGGGCGGCCTACCCGCTCAGTGCCGGTTGGCACCTGAGCCGGTCAGGTCAGGCGGCACACTCGCGGCACACCATCTGGCCCTTGGCCTCGCTGGCCAGCTGGCTGCGGTGGTGGACCAGGAAGCAACGCGAGCAGGTGAACTCGTCCGCCTGTCGCGGGAGCACCCGTACGGTGAGCTCTTCACCGGAAAGGTCGGCGCCCGGCAGCTCGAGAGACTCGGCGAGGTCTTCCTCGTCGACGTCCACGGTGCCGGACTGCGCCTCAGCGCGGCGAGCCTTGAGCTCTTCGAGGCTGTCCTCGTTGAGGTCCTCATCGACCCGCGGGCTGTCGTAGTCGGTAGCCATCTGTGTCCTCCCCTGCAGGTATCGGCGCGGTGGGTAACGCGTCGGTACCAGGTTTTGTGCCCGATGAGGCGCGGTATTTGGATCGTTCGGTCTCGTGCGTCCTCGTGAGACGCCTGGGCATTGCAGCACACCCTAGAGGGTGTGCACCTCGATCCGGTCCACGGGTCTGAACCGGATTGTGTTCACCTCACGAAGCAACTCTGCGGATCATGGAGGGCGAGTCCGTCCTGGACCCGCCCAACCGGACAACAGTCGGGAGCATTGCATGGCGGTCTACGCGCTCGGTGACGCCGAGCCCGACGTCCACCCCACGGCGTTCGTCCACCCCGATGCCGTGGTCATCGGCATGGTCACCATCGGCGCAGAGAGCACCATATGGCCGGCCGCGGTTCTGCGTGGGGATTATGGCCGGATCAGTGTCGGGGAGCGGACCTCGATCCAGGACGGCACCGTGGTCCACGCCACCGCCGAGTGCCCCACCCTGATCGGCAGCAGGTGCGTGGTCGGGCACCTGGCGCACCTCGAGGGCTGCACGGTCGAGGACGACGCGTTGATCGGGTCCGGGGCTGTCGTGCTCCACCGCGCCGTCGTCCACACCGGGTCCCTCGTCGGCGCAGGTGCCGTTGTGCCCAACGGGTTCGACGTGCCGACCGGTGCGATGGCGCTGGGCGTGCCGGCCAGGCTGCGGCTGGACAGCGTTGCTCCGGGCCAGTTCCTCGACGGGGTCGAGCTCTACGCCGGCAACGGCCGGCGCTACCGCCAGCTGTTGCGCCGGCTGGACTGACGCTGGCTCCGGCGGCCGATGTCTAGGCTGGACCGGTGCCAGAACCCTTGCCTCGTACGGGCCGCGAGCGCCTTGATGCGGGACGGCTGTCGGCCTGGGCGA
>JAWWOM010000237.1:0-3205 GCA_033851655.1 Frankiales bacterium | reverse complement strand
GAGGGAGGCGGCAGGTGCTTCATCCCGACGCCCTGCGCCTGCACTTCGGCGATGCCGTGGCCGGCGCGACCACCCCCCTGGACGCCGCCAACCGGCTCTGCCACGCCTGCGTGACCCTGCTCGAGGTGGACGGTGCCTCCATCTCGCTGATGCACGAGGGCAGCACCAGGGGCACCTTCGGCTCGAGCAGTCCCGTCAGCCGGCGCCTCGACGAGTTCCAGTTCACCTACGGCGAGGGACCGTGCCTGGACGCGGTCCGTGACGGTGGACCCGTGCTCGTCGCTGACCTGGACGATCCGGCCGAGCAGCGCTGGCCGGCCTTCCGGGAGGCGGTGCTCGGCGCCGGCGTGTGCGCCATCTTCGCGCTGCCGGTGGCCGTGGCGTTCGCCCACGTCGGGGCCCTCGACCTCTACAACAACCGCGCCGGCCGGCTGACCGACCAGGCGCTGGCCGGGGCCGTCTATGCCGCTGAGCTTGCGGCGCTGCCGCTGCTCGACCTGATGACCGCGCACGTCGACTGGGAGGGCATCGCGCAGGGAGAGGACCCCTGGGGACAGCTGACCTCGCTTGAGCGGGTCGAGGTATACCAGGCAACGGGCATGATCATGGCAGCGCTCGATGCCACGCCCGCCGAGGCGCTTGCGCGGCTCCGGGGCCTCGCCTACGCCCGCGGTCTCACGGCCAGCGAGGTCGCTTGGGCAATCGTCGAACGGCGTGTGTCCATCGTCCCCGACGGAAGTCTGGAGGAGAACTTGTGAGCGGAGAACGGGAACGCGACGTCACCAGGGCCTTCGTCTCCCTCTCGAGCAGCCTGGCCAACGGCTACGACGTCGTCGACCTGCTCGACGAGCTGGTCGGGCACTGTGCCCGCCTCATCGACGTCGACTCCGCCGGGCTGCTGCTCGCCGACGGCCTCGGTGTCCTGCACGTGATGGCCGCGTCCTCGGAGGTGGCCCGGTTGCTCGAGGTCTTCCAGCTCCAGCGCGCCGAAGGCCCCTGCCGTGACTGCTTCCGCACCGGCCTCCCGGTCAGCGTGCCCGACCTGCAGGACGCAACGGAGCAGTGGCCGGAGTTCGTACCGGCAGCCCTCGCGGCCGGGTTCGCCAGCGTCCATGCCGTGCCGATGCGGCTGCGCGACAACACCCTGGGCGCGATGGGCATGTTCGGCGCCGTCGTCGGAAGTCTGTCGGAGGACAACCTGAGCCTGGCCCAGGCACTCGCCGATGTCGCCAGCGTGGCCATCGTGCAGGACAAGGCGGTGGCGGAACGCGGCGCGGTGGTGGAGCAGCTGCAGGCCGCCCTGAACAGCCGGGTCGTCATCGAGCAGGCCAAGGGCATCGTCGCGCACGTCGGCGATCTCGAGGTGGGACAGGCTTTCGTCGTCATCCGCCAGTACGCCCGCAACCACAACGAACGGCTGACCGTGGTGGCCGACGCGGTGGTGCGACGGCAGCTCGCCGTTCGGGTGCTGCTCGACGAGGCCGGCGTCGCGCACCAGTAGAGCCCTGGCCACGCGGGCCGGCCGGCGTCGCGCTGCCGGCGAGGCCGGATTGTCAGCTGTTGGCGAACGACGCGACGTCCCAGGACTCAGCACCGCCGTCGTTGTGGATGGTCCCCGTCAGGTGCAGCTTGGCGAACGCGCCGCTGCCACCGTCGACGAGCAGCGTGTACGTCGCGACGGCGCCGCACAGGGTCCCCGTACCGGAGATGTGGGCACTGCCGCCGTTGGTTCCGGCGAGGGTGCCCACGGTGTCCGCCGGGTCGCAGCCCGCGGGTGCGGTGCGCTTCTGGTCCCCGGAGACCACGGTACGGGTCATGGTGATCTTGCCCAGCGGCGGCAACGTCGTGGATCCCGTACCGGAGAAGCAGTTGGCGAGCTCGTGCGGCTTGGCACAGAGCACGGCCCCGAAGCTCGAGTCGTCGAAGGAGACCCGCACCGGTGTGAAGGCCACCGGCCTGCTGTGCTTCCCCGCACAAGCGCTGGTAGCACTGAGGACTAGGGCGATCGCCAGCGCAGGCCCGAGTCGTCGCATCATGCGCATCGGTGCTTCGGCGTGCACAGGCAGTCCCCTGGGGTGTCGTCGCGGGCAGCGGCCGCCCGGCGGCGCCACCTGTGCAGGTTGTCATTGGTCTAGTCCAATGTCAACGGGGCGAAGGGCGGCTGCACTGCGCCGTCCGGAGCAGACGGCTTCGGCCGATAGCCCTCTTTCGTTGCCTCGACGTGTCGATAATGCGGTGTGAACCATGTCCTGATCACCGGCCGCCGTGCGGCGGTGCCGGCTCTGGTAGCCGTCATCGTCGCCGTTTTCGCCGTCGTGCTCGAGACCAAGCCGGTCAGCGCCTTCGACCTCCGCGCCATCGACGACGTCGCCCAAGGCGCGGCCGCCTTCGCAGGTGCAGCCGCAACGGCCTGGCGGGCGCACCGGACGGCGGGCCGGTACCGCACGTCGTGGGCCCTGTTCGCCGCGGCAACCGGCAGCTGGGGCGCCGGCCAGGTGATCTGGACCTACTACGAGGTCGCCGCGCGCCGGCCCGCGCCTTTCCCGTCGCTGGCCGACGCCGGCTACCTGCTCTTCCCGGTCTTCGCGCTGGCAGCCCTCCTGGTACGGCCCTCCGCCGCGTTCGACGGCAGGGGCCGGTTGCGGGTGCTGCTGGACGGGTTGATGGTCGCGGGGGCGCTGTTCAACCTGAGCTGGGCCACGACGCTCGGGGAGGTCTATCACCAAGGTGCCGACTCCGTGGGGTCGCTGGTGGTCGGGATGGCCTACCCGGTCGAGGATCTGGTGGTCCTGGCCGTGGCGGTCATGGTGCTGGTGCACGCGCGGGCGAGGACCGGCCTGCTGCTGATCACGGCGGCCATCGTCGGCATGGGCATCGCGGACAGCGCCTTCATCTATCTCACGGCGACCGATGCCTACACCACCGGCAGTCCGGTGGACATCGCCTGGGTGGCCGCGTTCCTGCTGATCGGGTTGGCGGCAGCACTGGACACCGGGCCGGTCGAGGCGCAGACGGAGTCCCGTACGTCGTCCTCCATCTACCTGGGGCTGCCGTACGTGCTGGTCACCCTCGGCATCAGCGTAGTCGTCGGGGGTGCGCTGGGCGGTGCCGCCGACCCGGTGACCGTCGTGGTGGCAGCGATCGACCTGGCGGCGCTGCTGTCCCGGCAGTACCTGCTGGTGCTGGACAACCGGCAGCTGTTCGT
>JAWWOM010000186.1:0-9995 GCA_033851655.1 Frankiales bacterium | reverse complement strand
TCGAGCGCTCCGCCCAGGTCGGCTCGCTGATGGCGACCTACGTCCTGGAGACGGTCGGCACCCAGGAGTACGAGTTCGAGCGCGAGGAGTTCGTCAAGCGGTTCGCCGACTCCTACGGCGACGACGCGGCCGCCGAGGTGCGATCCCACCTGCTGCCGGCCTGAGCATGCACGCAGAGCAGCTCACCGGGCCGTTGAGCGAGCACGGCGAGGGCCCGGTCTGGTGGCCGGGTTGGGGCGGCCTGCGCTGGGTCGACCTGCTCGCCGGTGACCTGATGTGTCTCGACGCCGAAGGCACCGTCCACCGGCGGAGGATCGGATCGGTGCTGGCCGCGATGCGGCCCCGTGCCGGCGGCGGAGCCGTACTCGCTGTGGAACGGGGCTTCGCCCTGGAGGACCCCGACGGGACCGTACGGGAGCTGCCGGAGGTCTGGTCGGAGTCGACGATCCGGATGAACGACGGCGGCTGCGACCCGCACGGCCGGTTCTACTGCGGCGGCGTCCACTACTCCGAGGTCCAGGGCGCAGCGTCCCTGTACCGGCTCGACGACGACGGGTCGGTCTCGACCGTGCTCGGTGGGGTCACCGTCTCCAACGGCCTGGAGTGGAGTCCCGACGGCACGCTGGCCTACTACATCGACACCCCCACCCACCGGATCGACGTGTTCGACTACTCCGAGCAGCAGGGCCTTACCGGGAGGCGTACCTTCGTCGACCTCACGGAGTCGGCGGAGCTGCCGGACGGGCTCACCGTGGACGCCGAGGGTGGCGTCTGGGTGGCGATGTGGGAGGGCAGCGAGGTCCGCCGCTACGACCCGACCGGCGCACTGTCGGCCGTCGTCGGCGTCGCCGCCCGCCGGGTCACGGCGTGCACCTTCGGCGGCGACAACCTCGACCGGTTGTTCATCACGACCTCCCGGATCGGAGTGCCGGAGGGTACCGAGCCGGGGGCGGGAGCGGTGTTCACCCACGAGCCCGGCGTACGCGGCCTGCCGGCCCGCACCTTCGCCGGCTGACCAGCCGACCCCCGGTCTCGGCCACGAGCGAGAAGCCGTTGGCCGCACCGACCGGCAGCCGCAGGTCGTCGACCAGGCCGGCCACCACCGCAGCGCGCAGCAGCCCTCCTCAGCCGCTGAGCTTGCGTACGCGGTACTGCCTGTCACCGTCCGCGGCGTCCGTGCCGAGATACTCGTGGCCGCGCATCCGGCACCAGGCCGGGATGTCGGTGGCGGCCGCCGGGTCGTCGGCGAGCACGGTGACAACCTCCCCGTCGGCCACCTCGCGGATCGCCTTGGCCAGGTCGATCACCGGCAGCGGGCAGCGCCTGCCGCGCGAGTCGACGATCACAGTCCGGCCACCCCTGCGTCCGCCCGAAGGCGCGACACCACGCCCGGCAGCACTGCCAGGAACCGGTCGACGTCCGCCGCCGTCGAGGTCCGGGACAGCGATACCCGGATGTTGCCGTGGGTGAGCACGCCCATGGCTTCCAGCACGTGGCTCGGGGCGAGCGTGCTGGCCGTGCACGAGGAGCCGGAGGAGACCGCGAAGCCTTGGCCGTCCAGCGCGCCGAGCAGTGCTTCGCCGTTGACGTAGAGGCAGGAGAACGTCAGCAGGTGCGGCAGTCGCTGCACCGGGTCGCCGACGATCTCGACGTCCGGGACCAGCCCCGGCAGCTCGGCCCTCAGCCGGTCGATCAACGCCCGGTCCCTCGCCGCTCCGGCCTCGCGTTCCGCCGCCACCGCGTCCAGCGCCGCGACCGCGGCGACGATCGCCGGCAGGTTCTCGAAACCCGGCACCCGCCGGCTCTCCCGCTCGTCGTACGGGACCGGTGAGCGCCAGCGCGTGCCCTTGCGGACCACCAGCACGCCGACCCCCGCCGGACCGCCCCACTTGTGGGCGCTGGCGGTGAGGACGGAGACTCCCATCGCCGCGGCGTCGACCGGTAGCCGGCCGACCGACTGAGCGGCGTCGCTCACCAGGGGCACGCTCGCGGCCTGGCAGGCATCGGCCACCTCGGCCACCGGCTGCAGCGTCCCGACCTCGTGGTTGGCGCTCTGCAGGCAGGCCAGGGCGGTGTCGGGGCGCAGCGCCGCGGTGAACGCAGCGGCGTCGGTGCGGCCCTCGCGGTCGACCCGTACCAGGGTCTGGTCGGCCTCGGCGAAGTCCAGCGCGTGCAGCACGGCTGAGTGCTCCACCGAGGAGGCGACGGCGTGGTTGCCGACCCGGCGCCGGCCGCCCAGCGCGCCGAGGACGGCCAGGTGCACGGCCTGCGTGCCACTCGCGGCAAAGCTCACCTCGTCGGGCCGGGCGCCGAGGTGTGCGGCCATTGCGGCACGGGCATCGTCGAGCAGCCGCCGGGTTCGCCTGGCCGATCCATAGAGTCGGGCCGGGTCGGCCCAGCCGTCGTCGATCGCGGCCAGGAGGGCTGCGCGGGCGGCCGGGTGCAGCGGCTCGGTGGAGGCCGCGTCGAGGTAGCTCACCGGCTGGCTGTCCTCTCCGGAAACACCTGCGGGACACGGTGCCGTCGGGTGCCCCCCACGAGGGGTGGCGGCATCGACCCTGCGTTAGTCTTGCCCGGCAACCGTACCTATGCACCGTTCGTCGGAAGGCGACACGTGAGTCACGCACCGTCCCGCGACACCGATCGGCCGTTCGCCGGCGCCGGTGCCGCTCGTCGTGGTCGCCGTACGGCGAGTCGCGCACTGCTGCTCGGCGGGCTGATGCTGGCCGCTTCCGGCTGCTCCAAGAACGACATCCCGCGGTTCGGCTTCCCCAAGCCGATCACCCTGCAAGGCGATCGGGTCCTGCCGTTCTGGCAGGGGTCGGTGATCGCCGCACTGGTCGTCGGTGTGTTCGTGTGGGGCCTGATCTTCTGGTGTGTCGTCGCCTACCGCAAGAACAGCGACGAGCTGCCGCGTCAGGTGCGCTACAACCTGCCGATCGAGATCCTCTACACGGCGATCCCGCTGGTGATCATCGGCGTGCTCTTCTACTACACCGCGGTGATCGAGAACTTCGAGAACAAGCAGACCCCTCACCCGGGGCTGACGATCGGCGTGATCGGCTACAAGTGGAACTGGCAGTTCAACTACTCTGCCGGCACGCCCCAGCCGCTCTCGGTCAACGGCCGCGAGGGTGAGCCGCCGGAGCTGGTGCTGCCCACCAACACGACGATCCGCTTCATCGAGAGCTCGCCTGACGTCATCCACTCGTTCTGGGTACCGTCGTTCCTGTTCAAGCGGGACGTGATCCCCGGGCGGGACAACCAGTTCGAGCTCACCATCACCAAGACCGGCGAGTACATCGGCCGCTGCGCCGAGCTGTGCGGCGTCGACCACGACCGGATGACCTTCGAGGTGCGCGTGCTGTCCAAGGCCGATTTCGCCACATGGGCGGCCGCTGCTGCGAAGTCCCAGAACGGTGTCTCGCCGACGTCGGCCCTGAGCGCCGCCGGGAGCGGCTCGTGACCACCTACGCGATCACCGGCACCCCGGACACCGGCCGCCCGGCCCGCAAGCGCGGCAGCCTGCTGGTGCGGTGGCTCACGACGACCGACCACAAGCTGATCGGGTCGGCCTACCTCATCACGTCGTTCCTCTGGTTCCTGTTCGCCGGCATCCTGGCCGAGCTGATGCGCACCGAGCTCGCCCGGCCCGGGCTGCAGTTCCTGTCCAACGAGCAGTACAACCAGCTGTTCACCATGCACGGCGCGATCATGCTGCTGCTGTTCGCGACGCCGCTTGCCTTCGGTTTCGCCAACTGGATCATGCCGTTGCAGATCGGCGCGCCGGACGTGGCCTTCCCGCGGCTGAACGCCTTCTCGTACTGGCTGTTCCTCTTCGGCGGCCTCATGGCCGGCAGCGGCTTCCTCACCCCTGACGGCGCCGCCGACTTCGGCTGGTTCGCCTATGCACCGTTGAACAGCAAGATCGAGTCGCCCAGCGTTGGTGCCGACCTGTGGATCTGGGGCCTGATCATCGCCGGCTTCGGCACGATCCTGGCGGCGGTCAACATGATCGCGACCATCATCACGCTGCGGGCGCCCGGCATGACGATGTTCCGGATGCCGATCTTCACCTGGAACATCCTGATGACCAGCGTGCTGGTCCTGCTGGCCTTCCCGGTCCTGTCCGCGGCGCTGCTGGCGCTGGAGGCGGATCGGACGTTAGGGGCCCACGTCTTCGACGCGACCAACGGCGGCAGCCTGCTCTGGCAGCACCTGTTCTGGTTCTTCGGCCACCCCGAGGTCTACATCGTGGCGCTGCCGTTCTTCGGCATCGTCACCGAGATCCTGCCGGTGTTCAGCCGCAAGCCGGTCTTCGGCTACAAGGGACTGGTCTTCGCCACCATCTCCATCGCCGGCCTGTCGATGACCGTGTGGGCACACCACATGTTCGCCACCGGCGCCGTGCTGCTGCCGTTCTTCTCCTTCCTGTCCTTCCTCATCGCGGTGCCCACCGGTGTGAAGTTCTTCAACTGGATCGGCACCATGTGGAAGGGCCAGCTCACGTTCGACACCCCGATGCTGTGGGCGATCGGCTTCCTGACCACCTTCCTGTTCGGTGGCCTCACCGGCGTGCTGCTGTCCTCGCCGCCGATCGACTTCCACGTCACCGACACCTACTTCGTGGTCGCCCACTTCCACTACGTGCTGTTCGGCACCGTGGTGTTCGCGATGTTCGGCGGCTTCTACTTCTGGTGGCCCAAGTTCACCGGCCGGATGCTCGACGAGCGGCTGGGCAAGCTGCACTTCTGGCTGCTGTTCTTCGGCTTCCACACCACGTTCCTGGTGCAGCACTGGCTCGGCATCATCGGGATGGCCAGGCGCTACGCCGACTACGCCCCGACCGACGGGTTCACGACGTTGAACACGCTGTCGACCGTCGGCGCCTACATCCTGGGCCTGTCGACCTTCCCCTTCCTCTGGAACGTCTGGCGCGGCTACCGCGGGCGCAACCCGCTGGCCGTCGGCGACGACCCCTGGGGCTACGGCAACTCCCTCGAGTGGGCGACGTCCTGCCCGCCGCCGCGGCACAACTTCCTGTCGCTGCCGCGGATCCGCTCGGAACGGCCGGCGTTCGACCTGCACCACCCCCATGCCGCCGGTCATCCCGACTTCCACGCCACCCCGGAGCTGGAGACCAGATGAAGATCGAGGGCTATCTCTTCGCCTTCCTCGCGGCCTTCCTGTTGATCATGGGCGCCGGCTACTTCATCTGGTCGGGTGACTGGACCGGCGGTGTGGCCCTGCTCTTCGGCGGCGGCCTCGGCACCATCCTGGGCACCTACCTGTTGTTCACCGCCAGCCGGATGGAGCCGCGTCCCGAGGACCGGCTCGATGCGGAGGTGGACGAGGGCTCCGGCGAGATCGGCTTCTTCAGCCCGCACAGCTGGTGGCCGCTGTTCCTCGCTGCCGGCGCCTCGATCCTGACCCTCGGCGCGGTCTTCGGCATCTGGCTGTTGTTGTTCGGCGCGTTCTTCAGCCTGGTCGCGGTGAGCGGCTTCGTCCTGGAGTACTACGTCAACGACGAGACCTGAGCAGCTCCCGTACGGGATCCTCAGGAGCCGGCCGGTCCGCGTTGCTGGGGCGGCCCGGTCCTGGCCGCCGTGACGTCGCTCTGATAGCCGCAGGTGTCGCACACCGTGTAGTGCCGGACGTCGCCGACCGGCTGGCCCAGCCACTGCCAGCGCTTGCGCCGGCCGCTGATGAAAGCGTGCTGGGCGGTGATCGTCGCGCAGATCGCACAGAACCCGGCCACCTTGCCGTTGCCGGTGCGCACACGCGCCGACCGCGACGTGCGGACGCGGGAATGATCAAGCATGCGCCCATGGTAGGGCCCCTGAATGAACGGATGATCAACGGGTCGGCCGGCTGCCCGGAGCCGCTGGCAGGCCGTCCGGCAGCAGGGTTCAACCGGCCGCGATGGCGGTCCCGACCCACTCGAAGTGCGCACCGTCGGGGCGCAGCCAGCGGCCGCCCCAGGAGAAGCCGTGGGCGGCCATGATGGCCACCAGGCGAGGGTCCTGGCGCGGCGGCGCGCCCAGCGGATTGACGTCGACATTGATGTCGACGGCCATGCCCCACGAGTGGCTGGACAGGCTTCCGCCGCTGGCCGACCGGGTGGCCCGCGGGTTGAAGCAACCTCCCTCGGCCTGGAAGTCGGCGGTGTGCACCAGCGACCCCAGCTTCTGGTCCGTGATCTCCTGCATCGCCGCCGCCAGGTCCGGCAGCAGCGCCCGGCTACAGCTGAGCTGGCCCAGCTGGACGACCTTGGCACTGGTGATCGACGCCGCCCGCCAGGCCGGATCCGGGGACAGCGTCCCGCCGGCTGCCTGACGCAGCGAGAACTCGCCGAACCGGCGCTTGACCTGCAGCTGGGGCAGCACCGTGTCGTAGGCGCTGAAGTAGCCGTTCGCGGTGCTCGACCGCACCCGGACCGCCGTCTTCGGGAGCTGCTGGTGCAGCACGCCGGTCAGGGCTGCGGTGCTGGCGCCACCTGCCACCAGCAGGTACGCGGCCGGCTGAGTCGCCGGCGTGGCCAGCACGGCGGAGGACGTCGCCATCTCGTAACCACCGATGACATGGTCATCGACGACCGCCGTCACGGGCAGCGCCCGACCGTCGGCCAGGGTGATCATGGTGCCGGTCCTGGCCTGGCGCAGCCGGGCCTCTGCTGCGGCCAGGACCAGGCCGCCCTTGAGCTGCTTGGCCAGGCCGGGGCTGCCCACCGCAGCCGCGTAGGAGTCCGGGTCGGTGTGCAGCACGGCGACCGGGGTCAGCTGGTAGGTCGGGTCGCCGCTGCGCAGCATCTCCTCGCTGCTGAACACGGCCGTCACCGGGCCACGCACGGCGCCAGTGATGCCGGCGACCTCAGCCGCGCTGAACCCGTGCACCGAGTAGACGAGCAGCCGGCCGCGGAACAGCCCCGGCGGTGCCGGAGCCGCTGGGCAGTTGCCGGCCGAGCACTGGGGGTCGCCCGAGGGTGGCCAGCCGGCGGCGATGGCCGATCCGCCAGGCGCCCCTGAGGAGCAGCCGGACAAGGCGACCACGAGGGCGGCACCGGCACCGGCTAGCGCTCGAAGGCGTGATCGACTCGGCATCCCTGTCACCTTACGGAGACTGGCCCCGGTCCGGGTGAAGGGCCCACACTTCTCTCACTCATCTGATTGCCAAGCCGAGGCCGATAGGTTCACACAGCAACCAGGCAACGCTGTCACCCGGTCCCCATGACCGGGTTCAGCCCAGGGCATCACCCGCGACAGGGGACGCGTGCTGATCGTGACGGCGCTTGCCAGAGCAGCACCCGGAGCCGTCCCGCACCGAACCGACCGCGCACGCTCCTGGCCGCAAGGTGCCCGGGTGGCCGGTCCGGCGCTGGTCTATCTCGCGCTCGCGGTGGCGTTCTGCTGGCAGCTGCTCGGGGACCCGGCTCACCGGGTCACCGCCGGCAACCCGCACGACCATGCCCTGATCAGCTATCTGTTGCTTGCCGAGCCGACCGCGCTGCTGCACGGCCACAACCCGCTGCTGCTCACCTCGCTGAACGCGCCCGACGGCGTGAACGCCATGTGGAACACCGGCCTGCTGCTCCCGGCGCTGGTCATGGCCCCGATCACGTTGACCTGGGGCGGAACCCTCAGCTTCAACCTGCTGCTCGTGGCCGGGCTGGCCGGAGCCGCGACCTCGGCGTACACCGTGGCCGCCCGGATCACCCGGCGCCGGGTCCCGGCATTTCTGGCCGGGCTGATCTTCGGCTTCAGCCCGGCGATGACGCACCAGGCGGAGGGACACCTGCACCTGGTCTTCGCGATCCTGCTGCCACCGCTGCTCGCCGCCCTGTTCGCCGTCGTCAGCAACCCGTTCCGGGTCTGGACTTCGGTCCGGCTCGGCCTGCTGGCCGCCGCGCAGCTGCTCACCGGGGAGGAGATGTTCGCCTGTACGGCCATTGCCGGGGCGATCATGCTGACCGTCGTCGGGATGAGTCGTCCCCGACGGTCCTTGCGGGCGGCGCTGCCCGCGGCCCGCGGGCTGGGCCTCGCCTTCGCCGCCTTCGCCGTGCTCGCCGGGGCACCGCTGGGCTACCAGTTCTTCGGTCCACGCCAGCAGTACGGGGCTCCGGTCAGGGCCGCGCTGTACCACAGCGACCTCGCCGGGTTCGTCACCCCCGACCGGTTGATGCTGCTCCACACGACCGGCTCTGCCGGCACGGCGTCGAAGTTCCCGGACGGACCGGTCGAGCAGAGCGCCTACCTGGGGTGGCCGTTGGTGGTGCTGACCCTGCTCATCCTGGCCAGGTACTGGCGCGACCTCAGGGTTCGCACGCTCGGCGTCACCGCGCTGGCTCTTGCCGTGCTCAGCCTGGGTCGCCGGTTGGTCGTCGCGGGTGACAACACCGGAGCTGCGCTGCCGTGGGGTCGCTTGCACCGCCTCCCGCTCCTGGCGGCGCTGCTGCCGCAACGCTTCGGCCTGCTCGTCGCCGGGCTGGTGGGGCTGATGCTGGCGCTGGCCGTCGACCATCAGCTGGATCGCCGGCCGGCTGCCACCGACCCGCGGCGCCGGTTGCGGCTGCTGTCGCTGGGAGCCCTGTGCGTCGCGGTGCTGGCCCCGTTGGCGCCGACAGGGCTGAGGGCGGCGGACCGGCCGGCGACGCCGCTGCTGATCAGCGGCGGGCTGTCGCACCAGGTGCTGCCCACGGGCAGCACCGTCCTCGTGCTGCCCTTCCCGACCCCCTCGGAGCCGACGGCGATGAGCTGGCAGGCCGACGACGGACTGCGCTGGGCGATGCCTGGCGGCTACTTCGTCGGCCCGGCCTGCCGCGGCCGTCACTGCACCGGCACGGCGCACTTCGGCGCGCCGAGGACCGCGACCGCCAGCCTGCTGTCCGCGGTCGGCCGCGGAGTGCGCAGGCCGGACACGGTGACGGCGGCCGACGCAGCGGCAGCCGTGCTGGACCTCCGGGCCTGGCAGGCCGATCGGGTGCTCGTCGGACCCGGCCCGCACCAGCAACAGCTCGTGGCAGCGGTCACCGCCCTGCTCGGCCGTTCAGGCAACCACATCGCCGACTGCTGGCTCTGGACCGTACGGTGAGCGACGCGCCCAGCTGTCTCAGCCGCCGGGGGAGCGTGCGCCCGCAGCCGCCTACCCCGAGCGCCACCCCGGGTGTACGGGCAGCGACGGCGGGCAAGCAGATCGAGCCGCCGAAGTGACCCGCCGACCCGGTGGCCGGCGCTGGCGTCCCGTGGGGATCGCCGCTCGCCGTCCGCCGCAGCCGTGGGGAGTGCGTGTGCCGGATCGCCTGTCGCGTCTGTGGGCAGGGCTTCGGCGGGCTCGCGGGGTGATGGCACTGGGTGTGCTGGGCAGCGTGCTGCTCGTGCTCACAGCCGGTCGGGCAGCCATCACCGATCAGGTCCAGCCGTCGACGACGTGGTGGGGCCTGCTCTCGCCGGCCTCCGGCGACGTGCCGCGAGGTCTGGTCCCGCTGGGTGAGCTGGCCGGGGTGGCGGTGCTCTCCGCCGCCTGGGCGAGCTTGCTGCGGCTGGTGCGGCAAGGTGAGCTCGGCGTGCCGGCCGTGGCGAAGATCGCGGCGTGCTGGGCGGTGCCGTTCCTGGTGGGGCCTCCCTTGCTCAGCCTGGACGCCTACAGCTATCTGGCCCAGGGTCACCTCCAGCACGTGGGCCTGGATCCGTACCAGGTCGGCCCGCAGGCGTTGGGGACCGGGCCGTTCCTCGACGCCGTGGACCCGCGCTGGCGGCTGACTCCCTCCCCGTACGGTCCGGTGGCGCTCATCGCCGCGCGGCTGTGCGCCGCCGTCGGGCCCTCCGTCGGGCTGGTCGCGCTGCACCTGCTCGCCGCCGCGGCCGTCGCCGCATGCGGGGTGTTGCTGGCTGCCCTGTGCGCACCCGGCCGCCGGCCGTTCGCCGTGGCGATGGGGGTGGCCAACCCGCTGGTCTTGCTCGAGCTGCTGGGCGCCGGGCACTGGGAGGCGCTGGTCGGAG
>JAWWOM010000164.1:0-3243 GCA_033851655.1 Frankiales bacterium | reverse complement strand
GCCGAGTGTCAGGCCACGGCGACGCCGTAGCGCCCGGCTAGCTCTGGCACGGTGAGCGCCTGCCCGGTGAGGGACATGGCTTCGGTGTCAGCCGCGAATGCGGCGACCACCCGGCCGACGCCTTCGGGGGACTGCGAGTCGCTGAAGTCGAAGAAGTCGGCGAACTGGAGCACCCCCTCGGTCCGAACCAGGCCGGGGTGCAGCGCGATCGACGCGACCTGCGCGGCGGCGAGCTGGCCGGACAGGGCCAGTGCCAGCCGGTCATCGGCGGCTTTCGCCATGCTGTACCCGACACCGTGATCGGCGCTGTGGGCTGCCCCGGCTTCCATGGAGACGGTGACGATGGTGGACGGCGCTGACCGGATGAGCAGCGGAGCACACAGTGCCGAGGCGACATAGTGCGCCCGTACTCCGTGGGTGAACATCGCGTCGAACAACTGCAGCGGCTGCTCCCACACTGGCGCGTTCCACTCCTCCCAGCCGCCACTGTTGAGGCGTTCGTAGCCGCCCCAGACATTGTTGACGAGCAGGTGCAAAGGACCGGTCGCCTCGATCTCTGCAACCACGGCACGCACTTGGTCGTCGTCGCTGTGGTCGCATGCCCTGGCGAGACCCACGCCGCCGGCCGCGGTCACCTCGGCGGCGACAGACTCCACGGTTCCAGGGAGATGCGAGGTCAGCCCGTTCTCGGCGCAGGACCGCGCTGTCACCCAGACCGTCCACCCCGCCGCCCCGAGCGCCACCGCGATACCACGTCCAACGCCGCGGCTCGCCCCGGTCACCCAGGCGACGCGCCGTTGCTCGTTCGCCATGCTGAACTCCAAGGAATTGCGGACCGAAACACTGGCCGGATCTGGATGCCCGTCGGTGGCACCGCCGGGCGGCCGGCGGTCAGGGTGTGCCGCCAGCCGTCCGGAGAATGTACCCAGCCGCTGCGGGATGCCTTTGCCCGTGAAGTCCCGTCAGACGTCAGGCCCGTCAGACTTCGCGCGGCGGTGGGTCGCTGCGCACCGAGCGCGCCTCGCGGTCTGCTGGGTCTTGGCGGTAGAAGCGGGCGAGGACGTCGTACAGCTCCGGCTCGAAGGTCAACAGCTCCTGCGGCTGCTCGAAGAAGACCTCGGTGGCGACGGCGAAGAACTCACCATGGTTGGTCGCCCCGTACCACTGCATGGGCGGTCGGGGCCGCCCGGCTACGAGGTCCTCGTAGACCTCGGTGCACACCCTGACCCAGTCGTCGTGCAGGCCTCGGGGCAGCAGTGGGGTCCCGTCGATCGTGCCGTCACGCATGTCGAGCTTGTGCGCGAACTCGTGCAGCACGACGTTGTGGCCGCGTTCTGTGCGATGGGCACCCGCCAGAGCCTCGTCCCAGGCGATGACGATCGGACCGCGGCCGTCCTCCGCCAGCCCGAGCACCGTGAGCCGATCCGCAGTGACCGTGCCCAAGGACGGCCCGGCCCGCACACCCGAGGTCTCCAGCGACGACGGGTGCACCACGATGGCGCTCACCAACCGGTAGTGGTCGGTGCTCAACCCCAGGACGAGCAGCGCGGCCTGCGCTGCGATCACGACCCGCACGGTGTCGTCAAGCTGGAACCCCCGCGCTGCCTCCCACCGCTTGCGGGAGAGCAGCTGATCGGTGATCTGCAGCAGCCGCTGCCGCTCACCAATGTCCAGCAGGGGCCACACCGCCAGGTGCGCCTCGATGAGGGCCTGCCCGTTGGCGGGCAGGCCGGCACGGTGCAGCCTCAGCCGCACGACGATTCCCCCCACAGCGGGACCGCCGCGACAGCGGTCGACACACTGACAGCGGCAGGGTTCACCCCACAGAGGCTACGGCGCGCTCGCGACGTCAGAGCTCGTCCAGTCGGTGCAGCTCACCGCCAGGGTCGACTTCGTCACTTCCCGCAGGCTGGACCCGTCGACCGCCGCCACCGTCAGCTGGTTCGCGCCGCCAGCAGGCGCCATGGAGAACACCAGCCACCGACCGTCGGGCGAGAACCCGATCTGATGGCTGATCACCGTGTCCTGCAGGTGGGTCACCTGAGTGAGCCCTGAGCCGTCCGGCCGGATGGTGAAGAAGTTGCCGATTCCGCTTTCCTCTGGGGCCGACCGGTACGCAATCAGGTTGGTGGCTCTCGACCAGTCCGGGACTCCGCCGGCCATCGCGGACCAGGGCGTGAGCTGGTGCAGATGGGTGCCGTCCGCGTTGGCCTGCCTTCGCGAGCTGGGGTTGGTTGGACACCGCGCGGTCGCCGTGACGGCGATCACGGATGACCTGCAGCGAGCTGCGCCGGCCGCGGCAGTGGGCGAGAAGTCACTGCGACGCTAGGCGCGCCGGCGCGTGCTGTCTGTACGCAAACTGCGTACCCAGGGCAAGGAGCGTCCGCTCACAGCCTGGCAGCGGCGCCTGACCTGTCAGTTGCGCACCTCGCGACGCCGGCCCTACGCTGCCACCGGCGCCAGCCTCGTCGGCGAAGCACGTCAGGCGGACGCCGCCGCGTCGCGCGTGGGCTGCCGGTATCAGATCTGATCCCGGCACCTCTGTGCCCGTGACGTCTCGTACGAGCACGCTGGGTACAGACCACCTACGTTCGGAGTAGTCGTGCAGGTGCACCCACGACCGAGCAAGTCCTTGTCCCGCTCGCGTTGGCTGCCCCTGGCCGTCGCGGTCGCGCTGCTGATGTCACTCGGCGCAACGGTCGACCCGGCGCTGGCGGCGTCGTCCCATCGCGCCGTGAGTCGGGTGGTGGCCCACGTCGGTCCGGCAACTGCTTACATCGGAACGACCGTCGTGGTGCGCGGCGCGGTCACACCGGCCGCCGCCGGCCCGGTGCTGCTGCAGTCGTACGTCCGGCACGCCTGGCGGACGGTCGGGCATGGCAGGAGCACACGCGCCGGGTTGTTCTCGCTGTCCGTGAAAGCGCCGCGCACGGCGGGGCCACTGCTCCTGCGGGTCTTCAGGCCGGCCAGTCGAGCCGCGAAGGCCGCCCATGGCGCAACGCTGCGGGTCCGCGTGGTCAAGCTGCGCTTCACTGTCGCGGCCAGCATCCCGCCAAAGGTGCTGGGCGCCGGTGAGCCGATCGCCCTCACCGGCACGGTCAAGCCCAAGGCAACCGGCAAGGTGGTGCTCCAGCGGCTCGTATCGGGCACGTGGCGGACGATTGCCTCGGCCAAGCTGACCAAGAAGTCGCGCTACGCGTTCCGTACGGTGCAGCCGGCCGGGGTCTACCCCCTGCGGGTGTC
>JAWWOM010000145.1:0-8913 GCA_033851655.1 Frankiales bacterium | reverse complement strand
GTCGAGGTCGGCCAGGAGGTCACCGTCGAGGTCCTCGACGTCGACATGGACCGCGAGCGGGTCAGCCTCTCGCTCAAGGCCACCCAGGAAGACCCGTGGCAGCACTTCGCCCGGACCCACGCGGTCGGCCAGGTCGTGCCCGGCAAGGTCACCAAGCTGGTCCCGTTCGGTGCGTTCGTCCGCGTCGACGAGGGCATCGAGGGCCTGGTCCACATCTCCGAGCTGGCCGAGCGCCACGTCGAGATCCCGGAGCAGGTCGTCCAGGTCAACGACTCGATCATGGTCAAGGTCATCGACATCGACCTGGAGCGCCGGCGGATCTCGCTGTCGCTCAAGCAGGCCAACGAGAGCGCCGGCGGTGGCGGCGAGACCGCCGGTGCCACGTTCGACCCCAGCCTCTACGGCATGGCGGCGCAGTACGACGAGAACGGTGCCTACATCTACCCGGACGGCTTCGACCCCGAGACCGGCGACTGGCTGCCGGGTCACGAGGCGGCGCAGGCCGAGTGGGAGCGTCAGTACGCCGAGGCTCAGGCGCGCTACGAGGCACACCAGAAGCAGATCGTCGAGGCGCAGGCCGCCGAGGCCGAGGCTGCGGCGACCACCTCGTACACCTCAGAGGCTCCGGTCGAGGGCACCCTGGCCAGCGACGAGCAGCTGGCCGAGCTGCGCGAGCGGCTCTCCGGCGGCCCGGCCTGACCCCTGCACCGCCAGCACCTGCTTCGCCCCGAAGGCCCCGATACTGTGCATCGCGGCCTTCGGGCGTTCCGGGCTGCGACAATGAGCCGATGTACTGGGTGGGCCTGACCGGGGGCATCGGCGCCGGCAAGAGCACGGTCGCCCGGATGCTGGCCGACCGGGGGGCTGCCGTCATCGACGCCGACCGGCTGGCCCGTGAGGTGGTCGAGCCCGGCACGGCGGGGCTGGCCGCGGTCGTCACAGCCTTCGGTCCGGAGGTGCTCACCCCGGAGGGGTCGCTCGACCGGAAAGCCCTGGCAGCAAGGGTTTTTCGCGATCCGGAGCAGCTCGCCCGACTCAACTCCATCGTCCATCCGCTGGTCGAGGCACTCACCCAGGATCGGGCGGCGCGGCTGGCGCCGGACGCCGTCGTGGTCAACGACATCCCGCTGCTCGTCGAGGTGGGAGCTGCCGGCCGCTACGACCTGGTGGTCGTCGTCGAGGCTCCGGAGGCCGTACGGGTCGAGCGGCTGATGTCGTCGCGGGCGATGGCCGAGCCAGACGCCAGGGCCAGGATCGCGGCACAGGCCGACGCGGCGACCCGGTCGGCGATGGCGGACGTCGTGATCGGCAACGCCGGCTCGTACGACGAGCTGGTGGCGGCCGTCGACGCCCTGTGGGCCAGGATCCGGCGCAGCCTGCCCTGATGCCCTGCCCGGGACGTTCTCGGCTGCGGTCGCCCCGTATTCTGGTGTTCATGTGTGTCGCTTGCGGGGTCTCGACCCACGTCCTCGAGGCGGAATCCCTCGCCGAAGCCGACAGGCAGAGTGGGCTCGCTTCGCCGGGGGCTCCGCGCAAGTTCGCCGCCCTGCACAACCGGGACTGCCGGCCCTACCTGTTCGGTGCCGGCCTGGCCATGATGGCCGACAACATCGAGCACGTCATCACCTACTGGGTGCTGTGGCAGAAGTTCCACTCACCGGCCCTGAGCGGGTTCCAGGTGATCAGCCACTGGGTGCCGTTCCTGGTGTTCTCCGTCTACTTCGGCTCGCTCGCTGACCGCTACGACTGCCGACGGGTCATCCAGGCAGCCCAGATGCTGTTCATGGCGGTGTCCGTCGGCTGGGGCATCCTGTTCGTGACCGGCTCGCTGACGGTCTGGGAGGCCTGCGTCCTGCTGGTCCTGCACGGGATGGCCGGCTCGCTGTGGGGGCCGGGCGAGCAGCTGATGCTGCACGACTTCGTCGGTACGGCTGACCTGCCCAGCGCCGTCCGCCTCAACGCGACCTTCCGCAGCCTCGGGGTGCTCTTCGGCCCGGTGGTCGGCTCTGCGCTGCTGCTCGGCCTCGGGCCCCGTACCGGCATCTTCGTCAACGTCTTGTTCTATCTGCCGCTGACGCTGTTCCTGTTCCGGACCACGTTCACCGGCCACACCCGTGACGGCGTGGCGGCCCGGGTCCGGCTGGGCGCGATGGACTCGATCCGGGTGCTTCGGCAGGTGGGCTCCAACCGCACCCTGGTCAGCATGATCGCGCTGGCGGGGCTCGCCTCGTTCTTCGTCGGGGCGTCCCTGCAGTCCACGATGCCGATCTTCGCCCACGACCTGGGAGCGGGAGATGCCGGTACGGCGTACGGCGTGCTGCTGTTCGCCAACGGTGCCGGCGGGGTGGTGGGCGGGATCCTGCTCGAGGCGACGGGCCGGATCAAGCCCAACGTCAGGGCGGCAGTGGTGAGCACCGCCATGTTCGGTGTCACCAGCCTGATCTTCGCTGCGACCACGAGCTATCCGGTGGCGATCATCGCCCTGGTGGTGGGCGGCGTCGCCAACCTCGCCGCGATGTCCATCGGCCAGACCGTGGTCCAGCTGCTGGCGCCCGCCGCCGAGCGCGGGCGGGTGATCGGCGTCTACGGCATGTCGGCCAACGGGCTGCGCGCCGGCAGCGGTTTCACGGTCGGGCTGCTCGGCGCGGCCGTCGGCGTTCACTGGTCGCTGGGTGTGAGCGCCGCGTGCCTGTGCCTGGGTACGGCGGTCGCCGGCTACTTCGCGTTGCGCCCGGCCCGGCGTTCCGGCCCGCCGCGCGGGACGGCGGACCAGCGGGACCTGCGTGGGGAAGAAACTGTCGGAGCCGCCACTTAGAGTGGACTTGTGAGCCCAGTCACCGATCTCGAGCGCCGGTTGGCGCCGTTCACTGTCGTCAGCGACTACGACCCGTCCGGTGACCAGCCGGCTGCGATCGACGAGCTGGAGAAGCGGGTCCGCGACGGCGAGCAGAACGTCGTGCTGCTCGGTGCCACCGGCACCGGCAAGTCGGCGACGACCGCCTGGCTGATCGAGCGGCTGCAGCGCCCCACCCTGGTGATGGCACCCAACAAGACCCTCGCCGCCCAGCTGGCCAACGAGTTCCGTGAGCTGCTCCCGAACAACGCCGTCGAATACTTCGTCTCCTACTACGACTACTACCAGCCTGAGGCCTACGTTCCGCAGACGGACACCTACATCGAGAAGGACTCCTCGGTCAACGAGGAGGTGGAGCGGCTGCGGCACTCCGCGACGATGTCCCTCCTGACCCGCCGCGACGTGGTCGTGGTCGCATCGGTCAGCTGCATCTACGGCCTCGGCACCCCGCAGGAATACATCAACCGCAGCCTGCGGCTCCAGGTGGGCCAGGAGATCGAGCGCGAGACCATCTTGCGCGCTCTCGTCGACGTGCAGTACACCCGCAACGACCTCTCCTTCACCCGGGGCACGTTCCGGGTGCGCGGCGACACGATCGAGATCTTCCCGGTGTACGAGGAACGGGCGATCCGGGTCGAGATGTTCGGCGACGAGATCGAGCACATCTCCACGCTGCACCCGGTCACCGGCGAGGTGATCAGCGACGACCCCGGTGTACGGGTGTTCCCGGCGACCCACTACGTGGCCGGTCCTGAGCGGATGGAGCGGGCCATCGCCGGCATCGAGCTCGAGCTGGCCGACCGGCTGGCCGAGCTGGACAAGCAGGGCAAGCTGCTCGAGGCGCAGCGGCTGCGGATGCGCACCACCTACGACATCGAGATGATGCGCCAGGTCGGCTTCTGCTCCGGCATCGAGAACTACTCGCGGCACATCGACGGCCGGTCCCAGGGCAGCGCGCCCTACACGCTGCTCGACTACTTCCCCGAGGACTTCCTGCTCGTCATCGACGAGAGTCACGTGACGGTGCCCCAGATCGGCGGCATGTACGAAGGTGACATGAGTCGCAAGCGGACCCTCGTCGACCACGGCTTCCGGCTGCCGAGCGCGATGGACAACCGGCCCTTGCGCTGGGAGGAGTTCCAGCAGCGGATCGGCCAGACGGTCTACCTCTCGGCCACACCGGGCCCGTACGAGCTCAACGAGGGCGACGGTGTGGTCGAACAGATCATCCGGCCGACCGGGTTGATCGACCCGGAGATCGTGGTCAAGCCGACCAAGGGCCAGATCGACGACCTGGTGCACGAGATCCGGGTCCGGACCGAGCGGGACGAGCGGGTGCTGGTCACGACCCTGACCAAGAAGATGTCCGAGGACCTGACCGACTACCTGCTCGAGCTCGGCATCCGGGTCCGCTACCTACACAGCGAGGTCGACACGTTGCGCCGGATCGAGCTGCTCCGCGAGCTGCGGCAGGGCGAGTACGACGTGCTGGTCGGCATCAACCTGCTCCGCGAGGGGCTCGACCTGCCCGAGGTGTCGCTGGTCTCGATCCTCGATGCCGACAAGGAAGGCTTTCTGCGTTCGGGCACGTCGCTGATCCAGACCATCGGCCGGGCCGCGCGCAACGTCTCCGGCCAGGTGCACATGTACGCCGACACCATCACGCCGTCGATGCGCAAGGCGATCGACGAGACCAACCGTCGGCGGGAGAAGCAGGTCGCGTACAACCTCGAACGCGGCGTCGACCCGCAGCCGCTGCGCAAGAAGATCGCCGACATCCTCGATCAGGTCTACAGCGAGGCGGCCGAGGATGGCGAGCTGATCGGTGGTTCCGGCCGCCAGCAGAGCAGGGGCAAGACCCCGGTGCCGGGCATGGCCTCGACGCGGGTCAACAGCAAGGACCGGCAGGCCAGCCACGCCAAGGCGCTGTCCGGCATGCCGAGGGCAGACCTCGCCAACTTGATCCAGCAGCTGACCGACCAGATGCACGACGCCGCCAAGGAGCTCCAGTTCGAGCTGGCCGGCCGGCTGCGGGACGAGGTCAACGACCTCAAGAAGGAGCTCCGCGGGATGACCGCAGGCGGCCTCTGAGCCGGCGGCAGGGTCGACTACGCGGCGGCGCGCCAGGCGTCGGCGAGGGCGACCAGGCTGGCCGTCCGGCGGGCCCGGTCGAGGCTCGGGGTCACCGCGACGATCTCGTCGACCTGAGCCCGGTCCTTGAGGTCCAGCAGCCGTTCGGCCACCACCTTGGGCGCGCCGACGACCATCCGGCCGTCGTCGCGGGGCATCTCCCGGAACGACGAGGACTGCGCGTAGAGCGTCACCTGCTCCGGGCGCAACGGCTCCCGTACACCGCGGCGCAGGTTCTGCATGGTCAGCGTCCACGCGGCCTCGAACTCGAGCAGCGCCTCCTCGTCCTCGCTGGCGAAGTTGAGGACCGACATCGCGGAGTACGGCTGGTCGCCGTCCCGGCGTGGGGTGAAGTCCCTCCGGTAGCCGCGCAAGGCCTCGACGGCGATCTCGGGGCTCATGTGGTGGGCGAAGACAGCGCTCATCCCGTTGACGGCTGCGAACCTGGGGCCGTAGTCGCTGGACCCCAGGACGAACAGCTCGGGCACCTCGCCGACGACGGGGGCGGCAACGAGGGACTCGTACGGGTGGCCCTCCGGAAAGCCCTCACCGAGGAAGGCCACCAGCTCGGCCACCTGGGTGGGGAACTCGGCCGCCGGATCGACCCTCAGCCCCCGGCGGAGCACATGGGCGGTGAGCGGGTCGGTGCCCGGGGCGCGGCCGAGGGCGAGATCGATCCGGCCGGGGTACATGGCGACCAGGGTGCGGAAGGTCTCGGCGACCTTGAACGCGGCATGGTTGGGCAGCATGATGCCGGCGGCACCCACCCGGATGCTGGAGGTCTGCGCTGCGATGTGGGCGGTGAGGATCTCCGGCGCGCTGCAGGCGAGGCTGCGCATGTTGTGGTGCTCGGAGACCCAGTAGCGGTGGAACCCCGCGGCCTCGACGGCCTGGGCGATCCCGACGGCACCCTTGATCGACGACGTCGCGGTCTCGCCGTACTCGATGCCGACGAAGTCCAGCACTGACAAGGGGAGTGTGGTCACACCGTCGGCAAGACAAGCGGAGGGTGCGGCATTCCCTCAGCGTGAGGGGTCGACGTGGAACTTCGGCCCCGGTCCGGCGCCGGCCGGTCGCCCACCGGCGAGCACGGAGGCGACGTCCGCCAGACCGACGGTCGCCGCGACGATCACCGTCGGGTCGATCCGCCCCGACGCATAGCTCTCGATGGTGCCCGCCAGCCCGGGGGACGCGCTGAGGATGCCGACCGCCGTCACGTCCTTGAGCACCAGCGTCCGGGTGTCCACGAGGCTGGGGTCGCCGGACAGCCCGATGTACGCGATCCGGCCGCCCGGTTGGACCAGATCGAGTGCCAGGGCGGGGATCTCGGCGGCGTTGGTGGCATCGATCACCGCGTCGAACGCGATCGGCGGCAGGCTGTCCCTGGTCCACACCCCCTCGACGCCGTCGACCGGCTCGTCGCTGTGGCCGAGCAGGTGGACCCGTACCCCTCGTGCCGAGGCGATCATCGCTGCCAGCATCCCGATGGTGCCCCGACCGCAGATCAGCAGCGGAGCCCCGGGCGCCGGACAGACGGCGTCAACGGCCCGCAGCGCGTTGCCGCCCGGCTCGACCAGCGCGCCCGCGACGAAGTCGACGTTGTCCGGCAGGGCGTGCAGCGCGGACACCGGGACCAGCAGCTGCTCGGCCAGCGCACCGGGCCAGCCGCCGCGGATGCCGATCTCGAACCGCTGCTCGCAGACGTGGGTACGGCCATCGCGGCACAGCCGGCAGTGGCCACAGCCCAGCATCGTGTCCCCGGTGACCCGGCGACCCCGCCAGGACGGGTCCACATCCGCACCGAGCGCGGCAACCGTGCCGGACCACTCGTGCCCGAGCCGCATCGGGTAGGCGGCGTGCCCCTGGTGCAGGTAGGACATCTCGCCGGTGAAGAACTCGACGTCGGTGCCACAGATGCCGACCCTGGCCACATCGACGACCACCTGCCCGGGACCGGCCTTGGGCGCCTCGACCTGGAGGACCGCCGCCGTACGGGGAGCCGTCACGACGAATGCCCTCATCGGGTCAGGATATGCGGGCCGGCCGACGCATGGGCTAGGTTCCGTCTGACGGGCCGGGTGGCCCGCGTCCGGAGGGATGGCAGCGAGTGTCGGGCCTGCGCAGTGCCGCGTGGTACGAGGGCGACGACCGCAACGCCTACATCCACCGTGCCTGGATGCGCCGTGGCCTGCCGGGCGACGCGTTCTCCGGCAAGCCGCACATCGCCATCGCCAACACGGCGTCCGACCTCACGCCGTGCAACACCCATCTGGACGAGGTCGCCGCCTCGGTCAAGGAAGGCATCTGGGCCGCCGGCGGCATCCCGCTCAACCTGCCGGTGATGTCGCTGGGGGAGACGCTGGTCCGGCCCACCGCGATGCTCTGGCGCAACCTGGCGGCGATGTCGATCGAGGAGATGCTGCGGGCCAACCCGATCGACGCCGTGGTCCTGCTCGGTGGCTGTGACAAGACGATCCCGTCACTGCTGATGGCAGCCGCCTCGGTCGACCTGCCGGCGATCGTGGTGCCCGGTGGCCCGATGCTGACCGGCCACTTCCGCGGCGTTCCCCTCGGCTGCGGCACCGGGGTCTGGCGGCTGAGCGAGGAGGTGCGGGCCGGCGAGCTGTCCGAGGCGGCGTTCCTGCAGTCGGAGTCCTCGATGATCCGGAGCCGCGGCCACTGCAACACGATGGGCACTGCCTCGACCATGGCGGTGATGGCCGAGGTGCTCGGCATGACGCTGCCCGGCATCGCCGGCACGCCGGCGCCGGACAGCCGGCTGCTCGAGCAGGCGCACGCGTCCGGCCGGCTCGCGGTCGACCTCGTCGCCCGGGACAGCAGGCCGAGCACCGTGATGACCCGCGCGTCGTTCCTCAACGCGATCGTCGCGCTGGCCGTCGTCGGGGGCTCGACCAACGCCGTGCTGCACCTGCTGGCGATCGCCGGGCGGCTCGGCGTCGAGCTCACCCTTGCCGACTTCGACCGTACGGGGGCCGGCGTGCCGCTGCTGCTCGACCTGCAGCCGGCCGGCCGGTTCCTGATGGACGACCTGCTCCGCGCCGGCGGCCTTCCCGCCGCGATGGCCGAGGTGCTGGATCTCCTTGACCCCACGGCGATCTGCGTGACCGGCCGGCCGTACGTCGAGCACCTGGCCGGAGCCACGATCTGGGACGAGGCCGTCATCCGCCGGCGGGCCGAGCCGCTGCTGGACGATGCCGGGATCGCCGTGCTGACAGGCAATTTGGCCCCTAAGGGTGCTGTCATCAAGCCGGCCGCAGCCAGCTCCGAGCTGCTGCAGCACAGAGGCAACGCCGTGGTCTTCGAGAGCATCGAGGACATGCGCGCACGCCTGGACGACCCGGACCTCGTGGTCGACGCGAGCTCGGTGCTGGTCCTTCGGGGTTGCGGCCCGCGCGGCTACCCCGGGATGCCCGAGGTGGGCAACATGCCGATCCCGGAGAAGCTGCTCGCCCAAGGCGTGCGCGACATGGTGCGGATCAGTGATGCCCGGATGAGCGGGACGGCGTACGGGACCGTGGTCCTGCATGTCGCACCGGAGTCGGCGGCCGGTGGCCCGTTGTCCTTGGTCCGCAACGGAGACCCGATCGTGCTCGACGTCGCCGGCCGCACCTTGACCCTCGACGTGCCCGACGACGAGCTGGTCCGGCGGACGGCGTCGGCGGAGAGCCTGCAGGCCGAGGCCGCGCCCAGCCGTGGCTGGGAGTGGCTCTATGTGCGCCATGTCATGCAGGCGGACACGGGTGCCGACCTCGACTTCCTGGCCGGTGCCAGCGGTGACCGGGTCAGTCGCGAGTCGCACTGAGTACCAGGAGCATTGAGGGCAGGGGAGACTGGCTGCATGGACTACAAGCTTGAGCTCATCATCGTGCCGGTGTCCGACGTCGACCGGGCCAAGGCCTTCTATGCCG
>JAWWOM010000129.1:0-10340 GCA_033851655.1 Frankiales bacterium | reverse complement strand
CCGCGTCGCGGCGATGGCTGCCCGTACGTCCGCGGGCGTCTTGACGTTCGGCCGCGCAGCAGATGCCGAGGTCCGGCTCAGCCGGGTAGGGCTCGACCGCGACGGCCACACCACCCTCACGCTCGAGTGGCGCGGGGGGTCGCAGGACATCGCGCTGGGTTACGTCGGGGAGCACCATGCGATGAACGCCGCCGCGGCGGCGGCCGCGGCGCTCGGGCTCGGCCTGCCGCTGGGCGACGTCGCGGACGTGCTGCGTGCGTCGACGCCGTTGTCGAAGTGGCGGATGGAGGTGCGGACCAGCCCGCAAGGCGTGGTGGTCGTCAACGACTCCTACAACGCCAACCCCGACAGCATGCGGGCCGCGGTCAAGGCCCTGGTCGACATCGCCGTACGGCGCTCGGACGCCCGGACGGTCGCCGTGCTGGGGGAGATGTGTGAGCTGGGGGACGCGAGCCAGGCCGAGCACGAGGAGATGGGCCGACTGGTCGCCGGAATGGGCGTTGCCCGGCTGGTCGTCGTGGGGGAGGCGGCCAGACCGATGTTCGACGCGGCGCGCGGCGACGTCTCCTGGGGAGGGACCGCGGAGTTCGCCGAGGACCCCGACCAGGCGCTGTCTCTCATCGGTGGCGCGTTGGTCCAGGGTGACGTGGTCCTTGTGAAAGCATCGCGGGCAGCGGGCCTCGAGGGGCTGGCCGCCGCCCTGGTGGCGGGGGCATTGCCGGACACGCGGACGGATGGTGGGCAATGAGAGCGATCCTGCTCGCGGGCGCGCTGGGACTCGTCGGCACCCTGCTCGGCACCCGCTGGGCCATCTCGATCCTGACCCGCAAGGGGTACGGCCAGCTGATCCGCGACGACGGTCCGACCTCACACCACACCAAGCGCGGCACGCCCACGATGGGCGGGACGGTGATCATCCTGGCCGTGCTGGTCGCCTACTTCGGAGCGAAGCTGCTCACCGGTTCCACTCCCTCGATCTCCGCGCTCCTGCTGCTCGGCCTGCTGGTCGGCATGGGCGCCGTCGGCTTCGTCGACGACTACATCAAGATCATCCGACAGCGCAGTCTTGGCCTGCGCAGCAAGGCGAAGTTCATCGGCCAGACCATCATCGCGCTCGCCTTCGGTTGGCTGACCCTTCAGTTCGCCGACAGCCGCGGCCAGTCCCCGGCTTCGCCGGCGATCTCGTTCATCCGACTGTTCGACTGGCGGATGCCGACCCTGCTCGTGCTGTTGTGGGTACTGATCATCATCGTGGGCACGAGCAACGCGGTCAACCTGGTGGACGGTCTGGACGGGCTCTCGTCCGGCGCCTGCGCCATGGTGTTCGCGGCGTACACGATCGTGGGGATCTGGCAGAACCAGCAGTCATGCATTCTCAAGCCAGGTCCGCAGTGCTACAACGACATCCGCGACCCGCTCGATCTCGCGGTGGTCGCGGCCGCGATCACGGGCGCGTGCTTCGGCTTCCTGTGGTGGAACGCCTCGCCCGCCAAGATCTTCATGGGCGACACCGGTTCGCTGGGCCTCGGCGGCTGTCTCGCCGGGCTGGCGATCACGACCCGTACCGAGCTGTTGCTGGTGGTCCTCGGCGGTCTGTTCGTCGTCGAGACGCTGTCCGTCGTGATCCAGGTCGGGTTCTTCAAGGCAACCCGCAAACGGGTGTTCAACATGGCGCCCATCCACCACCACTTCGAGCTGGCCGGCTGGGCTGAGAACACCGTCATCGTCCGGTTCTGGATCATTGCCGGCCTCGCGGTGGCCCTGGGGCTGGGCATCTTCTACGCCGAGTTCATCTCCGGTCGCGGCACGATATGACCGTGGCCGCCCATCCGGCCCGGTGGGACGGGCGGCGGGTCGCCGTCGCCGGTCTGGGTGTCTCCGGCAGGGCGGCGGCTGCGGCCCTGGCCAGGCTGGGGGCGGACGTCGTCGGCCTCGACGCCCGCGACGGTGACTACTCAGGGCTGCAGGCCCACGGCGTACGGGTGCTGGTGGGCGCCGAGGCGCTCCCTGACGGCGTCGACCTGGTGGTGACGTCGCCCGGCTGGCGGCCCGGCTCGCCCGTGCTGGCCGCCGCGTCGGCGGCCGGCCTGCCGGTGTGGGGCGAGGTCGAGCTGGCCTGGCGGCTGCGCGGTCCCGGTGCCGCGCCCTGGCTCGCCGTGACCGGGACCAACGGCAAGACCACCACGGTCGGCATGCTCGACGCGATCCTGCGCGCCGCTGGTCACCGCAGCGTCGCGGCAGGCAACGTCGGCAGGCCCCTGGTCGAGGTGGTGACCTCGGGCGGGTTCGACGTGATCGCCGTGGAGCTGTCCAGCTTTCAGCTGCATTGGTCCTCGACGGTCGCCCCGCTGGCGGCGGCCGTGCTCAACGTGGCACCCGACCATCTGGACTGGCACGGCTCGCTGGAGGCGTACGCGCAGACCAAGGCCAGGATCTGGCAGCCGTCCACCGTCGCCGTCGGCAACGCGGACGATCCGGCGACGGCCGGGCTGCTGGCATCGGCGCCGGGTCGCAGGGTGTCCTTCAGCCTCGAGGCACCCCGGATCGGGCAGCTCGGCCTGGTCGAGGACCTGCTGGTGGACCGGGCTTTCGTGACCGACCCGGTCAACGGTGCTGCCGAGCTCGCCTCGCTGGCCGACCTGCAGCTCACCGGCCGGCACAACGTCGCCAACGCCCTCGCCGCCGCCGCCCTGGCCAGGGCCTACGGGGTGCCGGCCGGGTCCGTACGTGACGGGCTGCACGGCGTGACGCCGGGCGCGCACCGCAACGCGCTGGTCGCCACTGTTGCCGGGGTCGCCTACGTCGATGACAGCAAGGCGACCAACCCGCATGCCGCGGCCGCGTCGCTCGGTGGCTACGCATCGGTGGTGTGGGTGGCCGGTGGACTGCTCAAGGGCGCGGACGTGGAGGACCTCGTACGGCTTCATGGCAACCGGATGAGGGCCGCCGTGCTGCTGGGCGCGGACCGTGCGCTGATCCGGCAGGCTCTGGCGCGACACGCACCCGATGTCCCCGTCCGCGAGGTCGAAGCAACGGACACTGAGGTCATGACGACGGTCGTGGCGGTGGCGGCTGGGCTGGCACAGCCCGGCGACACCGTGCTGCTCGCACCCGCTGCCGCGTCGATGGACCTGTTCCGGGACTACGCCGCCCGCGGCGACGCGTTTGCCGCGGCGGTGCGCGCCGTCGAGGCCGCCCGGTGAGCGCGCCAGCGGTCGACCGCGGGCCGGTCGTCAGCCAGCGGGTGGCGACGGAGGGGCTCCGGATCCCGGCCCTGGACCGGCCGCTGACGTCCTACTACCTGATCCTCGGCTGCACCGGCATCCTGTTGTCGATCGGCCTGGTGATGGTGCTCTCGTCGTCGAGCGTCTCCGCCTACAAGGTGTCCGGCTCCAGCTTCTCGGTCTTCAATCAGCAGGCGATGTGGACGGCGATGGGGCTGCCCCTGTTCTGGGTGGCCAGCCGCATGCCGTTGCGGCTGTTCCGGCTGGTCTCGCCGCTCGCGCTGCTGGCCTCGTTCGCCCTGCTGCTGCTGGTGCCGTTCCTCGGCCACGGCTCCAACGGTGCCGTCCGCTGGATCCCGGTCGGGCCGATCCACGTCCAGCCCAGTGAGGTCACCAAGCTCGCGCTGGTGATCTGGGGCGCGGACCTGTTGGTACGCAAGGCAAAGCTGCTCGGCGACTGGGTGCACCTGATGGTGCCGCTGCTGCCGGTCGTGATCGTGATCGCCACCCTGGTCATCCTCGAGCGCGACATGGGGACGACCCTGGTCGTCCTCGCCATCGCCTTCTCGCTGCTGTGGTGCGTCGGTGCGCCGAGCAGGGTGCTGTGGGTCATCGGCGCCCTCGGCGTGCTGGGGTCGATAACGCTGGCGATGGCTGAGCCGTACCGCTGGAACCGCATCCTGTCCTTCCTGCACCCGCACGTCGCCGACGCGCACAACTGGCAGGCGCTGCAGGGCAAGTACGCGCTCGCCAGTGGCGGCTGGTTCGGTGCCGGGCTGGGCGCCGGCTCACAGAAGTGGGGCTACGTCCCCGAGTCCTACACGGACTTCATCTTCTCGATCATCGGCGAGGAGCTCGGTCTGATCGGCGCCCTCGGCGTCGTGCTGCTGTTCGGGTTGCTCGCCTACGCGGGCCTGCGGGTCGCGCGCCGGTCGGCCGACCCGTTCGCCCGGTTGGCTGCCGGTGGGGTGGTCGCCTGGATCCTCACCCAGGCCACGGTCAACATGGGAGCGGTCACCGGGCTGCTGCCGATCACCGGCATCCCGCTGCCGCTGATCTCCTTCGGCGGTTCGGCCCTGCTGCCGACCCTGGTGGCGCTGGGGATGCTCGCCTCGTTCGCCCGACGGGAGCCGGGCGCAGCGGAGGCCCTCGCCGCCCGGGCACCGCTGGGCGAGCGGTTCTCCCGCCGCAGGCCGGTCCGCGTACGGGCCACCGCCGCGGCTGCCTCGGCCGTGTCCCGCCGCTCGGCGGGACACTGACCGGTGCATGTCATCCTCGCCGGCGGAGGCACCGCCGGCCACGTCGAGCCCGCGCTCGCGACGGCCGACGCCCTGCGCCGGATCGACTCCTCGATCAGGATCACCGCCCTGGGCACCGCGACCGGCCTCGAGGCGCGGCTCGTGCCGGCCAGGGGCTACGACCTCGCCGAGATCCCACGGGTGCCACTGCCGCGCCGGGTTACGCCGCAGATCGTCGGCGTACCAGGGCGTCTGCTCGGCGCCGTCCGGGCGGTCGAAGCGGTGCTGGAGCGTACGGAGGCCTCGGTCGTCGTCGGCTTCGGCGGTTACGTCGCGATGCCGGCCTACCTCGCCGCCAAGCGCCGGCACATCCCGATCGTCGTGCACGAGGCGAACGCCCGCCCGGGGCTGGCCAACCGGATCGGTGCCCGGATGACCAAGCAGGTGGCGGTCAGCTTTCCCAGCACGGCGCTGCCGCACGCACGCCATGTCGGGATCCCGCTGCGACAGGCCGTTGCACACCTGGACAGGGAGCGCGCGCGGGCGGAAGGGCTGGCGTTCTTCGGACTGCGTCCGGACCGGCCCACCCTGCTGGTCACGGGCGGCTCCCAGGGTGCCCAGCGGATCAACGACGCCGTGGTCGGCGCAGCGGCGGAGCTGGTGGCGGCCGGCGTCCAGGTGCTGCACCACGCGGGGACCGGCAAGCTGGCTGACGTGCAGGCAGCCGTCGAGGGGCTTCCGACCGGTTCCTACGTTGCTGTGGGCTACGTTGATCGCATGGAGATGGCTTATGCAGCAGCCGATCTCGTACTCTGCCGGGCCGGTGCCATGACCTGCGCCGAGCTGGCTGCCGTGGGGCTGCCCGCTGTCTACGTCCCGCTGTCGCACGGCAACGGCGAACAGCGGCTCAACGCGATGCCCACCGTCGACGCCGGCGGGGGAGTCCTCGTCGCCGATGCCGACCTCGACCCAGCCACCGTACGGGACACCGTGCTGCCGCTGCTGATCGACCCTGAACGCCTGCGGGACATGGGTTCTGCGGCGTCCGGCCTGGGTCGTCGTGACGCCGACCTGACGTTGGCCCGCATGGTCATCGAGACCGCCGAGGAGTGGCTGTGACCACCGAGCTCGGCCGGGTGCACTTCGTCGGCATCGGCGGTGCCGGCATGAGCGGCATCGCCCGCATCCTGCTCGCCCGCGGTGTACCCGTGTCCGGCAGCGACGCCAAGGACTCGACGATGCTGGCGGCGCTCCGGGCCCTGGGCGCCCGGATCCACGTCGGCCACCACGCGGCCAACGTCACCGACGTGGACACCGTCGTGGTGTCCAGCGCGATCCGCCCGAGCAACCCTGAGCTGGTCGAAGCAAGGGCTCGTGGCCTCCGGGTGTTGCCGCGGGCGGCAGCCCTCGCCGCTGTCATGGTCGGCCGCAAGGGCATCGCGGTTGCGGGGACCGCAGGCAAGACCACCACCACGTCGATGCTGACGGTGGCCCTCCAGCACTGCGGCGCCGACCCCTCGTTCGCGATCGGCGGCGACCTCAACGAGCCCGGCTCCGGCGCGCACCACGGGAGCGGTGACTACTTCGTCGCCGAGGCAGACGAGAGCGACGGCTCGTTCCTGTTGCTGTCTCCGTACGCCGCGGTCGTCACGAACGTCGAGCCGGACCACCTCGACCACTACGCCGACGAGGCTGCGGTCGAGGCAGCCTTCATCGCCTTCTCGCAAACCGTTGACCGGCAAGGCTTCCTGGTCACCTGCGCGGACGACGCCGGTGCCCGCCGCGTGGCGGCGGCGGCGGCCGACGGCCTCGAGGTCATCTCCTACGGCACGGCCGAGGACGCGGACCTGCGCATCGAGCAGCTCCACCTCGACGGGCACACCTCCGAGGCCGAGATCGTGCACCACGGCCGCCGGATGGGCCGGCTCAGCCTGCAGGTGCCCGGCGAGCACAACGTACGCAACGCTGCCGCCACCCTGGCGGTCGGGCTCCGTCTCGGCATGCCGTTCGAGCAGCTCGGCGCCGGGCTGGCCGGCTTCCGTGGTGCCCGCCGTCGGTTCGAGCTCAAGGGGGTCGAAGGCGGGGTGCGGGTCTACGACGACTACGCCCACCACCCCACGAAGCTGACCGCCGCCCTGCGGGCTGCCCGCGAGGTGGCCGGTGACGGACGGCTCGTCGTCGCGTTCCAGCCGCACCTGTTCAGCCGTACCGCAGCGTTCGCCCGGGAGTTCGGCCGGGCGCTCGCCCTTGCCGACGAGGTGGTGGTGATGGACGTCTACGCCGCGCGCGAGGACCCGGTGCCGGGGGTGACCGGCGCGCTGGTTGCCGACGCCGTGCCGCTGCCCTACGCCCGGGTCACCTATCAGCCGTCCTGGTCGGCCGTCGCCGCGGACCTCGTCGCCCGGTCTGCTCCTGGTGACCTGGTCATGACGATCGGGGCCGGCGACGTCACCCTGGTCGGGCCCGAGGTGCTGTCGTTGCTGGCCGCCCTGGGCCCCGGCCGGCCGGCGGTCGACCGATGAGCCTGCGCTTGCGGTCCCGGCCCGCTGTGGGCAGCAACGCGACGCTGCGTCCCTCCACCGAGCGCCGCTTCGCGAAGCGGGCCCGGCGGCGCCGGTTGCTGTCGCTGCGGCCACTGCTGATCGTCGTCGCCATGGCCGGGCTGGTGGCTCTGGCGGGCTGGGTCGTCCTCGGCTCGGCGCTGCTGGCGGTGCACACGGTGACGGTCCGTGGTGAGCATCGGCTCGGCGTCGGGGACATCCGCAAGGCCGCCCTCGTGCCGGCCGGCAAACCGCTGGCACTGCTGGACACCGGCGCCATCCTGCGCCGGGTCGAGACACTGCCGCAGGTCAAGACGGCGACCGTCGAACGCGCGTGGCCCAGCTCCGTACGGATCACGGTGGTGGAGCGGACGCCGGTGGCAGTCGCCCAGCGCCCAGGCAAGCCGCTGGCGCTGATCGACAGCACCGGCGTGCTGTTCGCCGACGTGGCGACCGCCCCGGTCGGGCTTCCGGTGCTGTCGCTGGCCACGCCTGGCGCCGGTGACCCGGCCACGGTCGCGGCCCTCGCAGTGGCAGCAGCGCTGCCGGCCAAGGTCCGGAGCACGGTGTCCCTGATCAGTGCGCCGACGCCGGCTTCGGTGACGTTGACCATGGTCGGTGGGCTCTCCGTGGTCTGGGGCGACGCGTCGAACTCGGCCCGCAAGGCGCAGGCTCTGGCGGCGCTGCTCAAGACCGTCTCGAGCCCGCCGGTCGTGCTGGACAGTCGCGGTCATCCCCTCCCGACCAAGAGGCCGACCGTCCTGGACGTCAGCGACCCGAACGTGGTCACCTCGCGCTAGCCGTACGGGGCTCGGCGGCAGCGGCGTCTGCCGGGCGGCGCCGACCGAGCAGCGGCTCGTATCGCAGGTGGTCCGCGTCGACGTCAAGCAGTTCCCCGGTGTTGAGCCGCGCAATGGGCAGCCCGTTGCTGCATGGTGGAGCGTTCCTGGCTGTTTGACGTGAGGGCCGCGGCGCGAAGGAACTGTTGACGTGCCTCGTCGTGGTTTCCGGCCAGGCAGTTGAGGTCCCCAGCGACGGCCGGCAGCAGGTGGTAGTCCCGCATCGCCGACAGATCGAACAGTGGTCTCAGCACGTCGAGTCCGGCCTGTGGCCCGAACGCCCGCCCGATGGCGACCGCGCGATTGAGCTCGACCACGGGCGACGGGCTGATCTGGGCGAGGCCGTCGTAGAGAGCCGCGATGCGCGGCCAGTCGGTGTCCGCGGCGAGAGTCGCCCGGGCGTGGCACGCGGCGATCGCGGCTTGAAGTGCGTACGGTCCCGCAGTGCCGCGCAGCTCGTCGATCCGCTCGATGAGGGCAAGGCCGCGGCGGACCAGCAGCCGGTCCCAGCGCGTTCGATCCTGATCCATCAGGAGCACTGCAGCACCCTGGGGCCCGACGCGGGCGACGAGTCGGGACGCCTGGATCTCGATCAGCGCGAGAAGCCCGAGGGACTCGGTGTCCTGCGGAGTCAGGCTGGCCAGCATCCGCCCCAGCCGAAGTGCTTCGTCGCAGAGCTCGCTGCGGATCCAGCGGTCACCGCTGGTCGCCGAATATCCCTCGTTGAACACGAGATAGATGACCTCCCGTACGGCGTCCATGCGCGCGGGACGCTCCCGCGGGCCGGGCAGCTCGAAGCGGATGTTCGCTGCTGCCAGAGTGCGTTTCGCCCTGACGATGCGTTGGGCGATCGTCGGTTCGGGGGAAAGGAACGCCCGGGCGATGTCGCCGGTGTTGAGGCCGCACACAAGCTTGAGGGTGAGCGCGGAGCGGGCGTCCGGGGACAGAATCGGGTGGCAGGCCATGAAGATCAGCCCGAGGAGATCGTCGGCGAGGTCGCCGTCGAGGATCTGGTCGATGCCGAGCTCTGTGGTCTGGGGCAGGTCGGCAGCCACCTGCTGGTACTTGACCCGCTGGGCGTCGCGTCGGCGAAGCAGGTCGACGGCGAGGAACCGCGACGTCGTGGTCAGCCAGGCTGCCGGGTTGTCGGGGACGCCGTCTCGCCGCCATTTCTCCAACGCGGCGACGAACGTGTCCTGGGCGAGCTCTTCCGCGGTGTCGATGTCGCCGACGAGTCTGACCAGGCGGGCGATGACTCGGGGCGACTCAACGCGCCACACCGTCGCCACGGTGGCGTGGAGGTCACTGGATTCCATAACGATGCGGCGGTCGAGTGCTGGCCGAAGCTACTGGAGGTCGGAGAACTCGATGACGCGGCGCACGTCGACCCGTTCTGAGCCGACGAGCAGGGCGAACTTGCGGGCGTGCTCAACCGCCTCCTCGAGTGAACGGACCTCCAGGATCGCGAAACCCGCGATCAGTTCCTTGGCTTCGGCGTAGGGGCCGTCGATGACTCGCACCCGGCCGTCGGTGACCTCGACCCGGGCGCCTGCTGAGCTCGGAGCGACGCCCTCGCCGGAGAGCAGCACGCCGGCCATCGCCGACTCCTGAATGTACTGGCCGATCGCGGCCTGCATCTCGGGTGTGGGCTTGACGCCATCCTCCATGGCCTGGGTCTGGTAGTGCATCACCATGTAGCGCACGGTGGTTCTCCTTCTCCTGGATCGGCTCGCTCGCCCCGGTGGCTGCTCGCTCGAAGGCTATGCCGTTGGGTGCCTCGCGTTTTCGACACCGGGCGGCAGGTTCGCGAGAATTCTTTCGCGACGTGTCGATTCGGCTGGCCGTCCTTCGGCGCATCGGCCGAACCGACCCGGCCGGGCTCCCGTTCCGTGCGTTGCTGCGGAGAGATCATGGGATCCATCACGTCCGGCCTGTTCGTTTCGCTCGACGGTGTCGTCAAGTCGCCGGAGACCTGGCACTTCGACTACTTCAACGACGAGATGGGGCTGCCGTCGGCGCGCTGATGGGCGGCAATGACGTCATGCTGCTGGGTCGCCAGACCTATGACGAGTTCGCCGGCTACTGGCCGAACGCGGACCCGAACGACCCGATCACCGGGCAGATGAACGGCTCGCGCAAGTACGTGGTGTCGAACACGCTGACCGACGCGACCTGGGAGAACTCCGCTGTCGTCAGCGGCGACGTGAAGGCGGAGCTGACCAAGCTCAAGCAGGACGCGCAGCTCGGGACGACCGGCAGCGCGACCCTGGTTCGCTGGCTGCTCGAGGAAGGGCTGGTCGACGAGCTGCACCTGGTCTACGGTCCAGCCACCTACTGACCGATCTGCTCCGTGGAGGTCGGCTGACCGCTACGGGGCGGTGATCGAGAACTTCGAGAACGTCGCCGTGACCGCCGTCGACGAGCCGGTGTTCGAGTCCAGGATGCCTGCCTTCGCCTGCCGGGAGAACCATCCGGTGACATTGGCGGGCATCTTGACCG
>JAWWOM010000189.1:0-25126 GCA_033851655.1 Frankiales bacterium | reverse complement strand
GGGGTGGTTTTGTCGGTGGGGTCCGGCAGCATCGTCGGCATGGTCAATCTGCTGCTCGGTCTGCTGCTCGGCCTGGTTGCCGGGCTCGCTCTCGGCGTTCTCGTCGGGGGTCACGTCGCCCGCTCCTCGTCGGCCAAGGACGAGCAGCGCGTACGGGACTCGTTCGCCGCGCTCTCCCAGCAGGCGCTGAGCCAGGCGGGAGCCCAGTTCCTCGATCTCGCATCCGCGACGCTCGGCCACCACAATGCCGTGTCAGCAGGCGATCTCGAGCTCCGCAAGCAGGCGGTGGACGCGGTCGTGGGGCCGCTGCGTGAGCAGCTCGAGCAGGTGACCCGCACCCTCGGCCAGCTCGAGGCCAACCGCCAGGGCGCCTACGCCGGCCTGACCGAACAGGTGCGCGGCCTGTCCGACGCCCAGCACCAGCTCCGGATCGAGACCTCGGCCCTGACGACGGCCCTGCGCACTCCGTCGGTGCGCGGCCGGTGGGGCGAGCTGCAGCTGCGCAGGGTCGTCGAGCTGGCCGGCATGGTCGAGCGGTGCGACTTCGACGAGCAGCCGCAGTCCGTGGGTGAGGACGGCGTTCTCCGGCCGGACATGGTGATCCGGATGCCCGGCAACGGCTCGATCGTGGTCGACAGCAAGGTGCCGCTCGAGGCGTTCCTGATGGTGGGCGGCGCACCCGACGAGGCCACTCGCAAGGCAGCCCTCGCCCACCACGCCCGCCAGCTGGCCAAGCACGTCGAGACGCTGGCCGCCAAGGCCTACTGGCAACGGTTCCAGCCGTCGCCTGAGCTGGTGGTGCTGTTCGTCCCCGGCGATCAGATCCTCTCGGCGGCCCTCGAGAGCGACCCCGGCCTGTACGAGCGGGCGATCCGCAGCTCGGTCCTGCTCGCCGGACCGACCTCGCTGATCGGGCTGCTGCGCACGATCGCCTACGGCTGGCGGCAGGAGGCGCTGGCCGACGGGGCGCGTCAGGTGTGCGACCTCGGCCGGGAGCTGCATGCACGGCTGTCCACGCTGGCCGGTCACGTCGACCAGGTGGGCAGGTCGCTGGACCGGGCCGTGGACCACTACAACTCAGCGGTCGGCACCCTCGAGTCGCGGGTCCTGGTCAGCGCGCGGAGGTTCACCGAGCTGTCGGTCACCGACGCGGCGCTCGAGTCACCGCGTCAGGTCGACAAGGCGGCCAGGCACATCGCAGCGGATCAGCGTGGGGCCGGCATGATCCCGGCGGCTGGCGACAGCGCCGCGTGAGCCAGCCGGCGCGCGTCCCGGCCGACCCGCTCGCAGGCCGCCTCGACCTGGTCGGCCGGCATCGGTCGCGCGAACAGGAAGCCCTGCATCCGCGAGCAGCCGATCGATGACAGCAGGGCCGCCTGCTCCTCGCCCTCGACGCCCTCGGCAACCGTGTCCAGGCCGAGCCGGCTGGCCAGGCTGATGATCGTCTTGATCAGCTCCCGGTCGATCTCCGCACCGACGATCCCGTCCACGAAGGACTTGTCCACCTTGACCGTGTCGACCGGCAGGTCCCGCAGGTAGGCCAGCGACGAGTACCCCGTACCGAAGTCGTCGATCGCGAGCCGGACGCCGGTCCGCCGCAGCGCCTGCATCCGGGCGATGACCGCGCGTGGGTCGGCCATCAGCGTGCTCTCGGTCAGCTCCACGGTCAGCTGCCGCGGCGGCAGTCCGCTGTCCTGCAGGGCTGCTGCGACCTGCCCGACGATCTCCGGGGTGGCCAAGGTGACCGGGGACATGTTGACGTGCACGCAGTACTGCGCGTCCGCGGGACGGTGCGAGTTCCACCGCTGAACCTGGTGGCAAGCCTCCCTGAGCACGAACAGGTCGATCTCAGGCATCAGGCCGAACTCCTCGGCGAGGCTGAGGAAGTCCAGCGGCGGCACCATGCCGTGGCCCGGCCGCTGCCAGCGGACGAGGGCTTCGACGCCACGGACCTGGCCGTCGGCAGCGTCGACGATCGGCTGGTAGTGCACGACCAGCTCGCAGTCGGCGATGGCGCTGGTGAGTGCCTGCTTGGTGTCGTGGCGCGTGACCAGCAGGTCCAGCATCGACGGCAGGAAGAGCTCGTACCGGTGCTTGCCGCCCGACTTGGCCACGTACATCGCGATGTCCGCGTGCTGCAGCAGCGTTGACCCGTCACGGGTCTCGACCACGGGGGTGGTCATGGTGACGCCGACGCTCACGCCGAGGTCGGCGAGGCCGTCGTGCAAGGCGAACGGCGCGGCGAAGGCGTCGACGACCCGGCTGGCGACCATCCGTACGGCCTCCTCGTCGGCACTGGGAACAAGGATGGCGAACTCGTCACCGCCGAGCCGCGCGACCGTGTCGCCGTCCCGCAGGCACGTCCGGAGCCGGGCGGCGGCGTCGCGCAGCACCCGGTCCCCTTCGGCGTGGCCGAACCGGTCGTTGACCAGCTTGAAGTCGTCCAGGTCCACGACGACCACCGCGAGCTCGGCGTTGGAGCGCTGCCGGGCCAGGAGGGCCCGCTGCAGCCGCTCGGCGAACAGCATCCGGTTCGGCAGGCCGGTGAGGTCGTCGTAGAACGCGTGGTGGTGCAGCTCGGCGGCCAGCTGGTCCGCGCGGTCCACCGAGGCGGTCAGGTCCCGTACCAGCCGGGCGTTGTCGGCCATCGCCGTGGTCTGGCGGACCGCCACCAGCGCCGTCACCGCGCAGGCGGCCCCGAACATGCCCCAGGTCCTCACGTCGGCGTGGTTGAGCCGCAGCGACAGGCCGAGCAGGACGAACGTCGAGATGATCGCGAGGTAGGGCAACCGGCTGTAGATGCGCCGGCTCCGCCGGGCCGGCTTGCTGGGCAGGTGCTGGCGGGACCGCTGGTAGCGGACCGCGAGGCAGGAGAGCGCGGCCGTGGCGACCCGCAGGACGAGGATCAGGCGCAGCCAGGGCGTCCCGAGCGCTGCCGGCAGGCAGGCATCGGTGACGGCGCCGAGGATGACGGCGCTGACACCGATGAGCGCCGCCCCGCGGACGATGGGCCGTACGTCGCTCGTCATCGGCTGCAGGAAGGCGAGAACGGCCACCATGGCAAAGGCGTCGAGCAGGATGGCGGACGCGACGCCGGCCGCGCTGACGTGCTCGCCCGACAGCGGGCCGGCCTCGAAGTACCACAGGGCACCGACGCCGGCGATGAGCAGGGAGGCGGCGTCCAGCCAGCGCCGCAGCTGACGGCGCCGGGTGTCCCCGCTCCAGCGGTAGGTCAGGCAGGCCCAGGCCAGGACCACCACCGACAGCGTGCCGAAGAGCCCATGGCCGAAGCCGGGGACGGCACCGCCGCTCCCGTGGGCCGGCAGAGTCTGGAGGAGCGGGACGCCCGCGGTGCCGACGGAGGCGGCCGCCGCCAGTGGCAGGGTGGCCCAGAACCGCCGGCTCGGCTCCGGCAGCTCCGGCTCCTTGCTCAGCCGGACGATCTGGACCAGGAGCACGACGTACAGCGCGGTCTGCAGCCCCCAGGACAGCAGGATCTGCAGGTGTACGGGACCCAGCTGGCCGAGCCCGAGGATCAGGACGATCAGCAGGGCGGTGACGCGCCACGGACCGGCCACGCCGATTCGCTGAAGCGCCCGTCCATGACTGCTCATTGCCGCCCGACCCTTGCTGCTGACAACAGGATGTTCGACGTATCGGCGCCGAACTCGCTTCTCATAGGGCCGTTCGCTATTCGATCTCGGTCGCCCGGCGGCGGACCAGGGCCAGCTCGTCGGAGAGCGGCTGGGCCGGCTGGGCCCGGTTGCCCCCGAAGCGCTGGGCGTCGTAGAGGGCGGAGCCGGCGGCCTCGGCCAGGCCCAGCTCGTCCGCGGCCGCGTCCGGGCAGGTGGCGACGCCGAACGACGCAGTCACGCCCCGCTCGATGAAACGGCGGGCGATGATCTGGCGCAGCCGTTCCGCAAGGGAGGCCGCGGCCTGGGCGGGGGTGGCCGGCAGCAGGACGGCAAACGTGCCCTCGCCGGTCCGGTAGGCGGTGTCGCTGGTCCGTACGGTGTCGGACAGCACGGCTCCGACGGTACGGACCAGCTCGTCACGCAGCGCGGTTCCCTCGGTGCTGTGCCGGGACAGGTGATCGACCTCGAGGACGACCAGCGACACCGGCCGGTCGGTGCTGCGCGCCTGTTCGACCGCGTTTCTCAGGTCGGAGTCCAGCGCCAGCCTTCCGCCGAAACCGGTCAGCCGGTCCCGGCCGGCGGCGACAGGTCCGAGCAGGACCGCTTGCGCAGCCTGCCGACCCCAGGCGCGCAGCATCTCGGTCTGGGCGTTGGTCGGTTCGCCGCTGCCACCTGGCAGGGTCAGCTCGACGACGCCGAGAGTGCGGCCCTGGTGCAGGAGCGGGACGGCGGTGATCCGGCGGGACCGGGTCGCCGTCGTGATGATGGCGCCCTCGCGGTGCGCGCGGAGGGCGACGTCGTGCCTGCGGCGCTGCGCGGCGACGACCGGCTGACCCGCATCGACCCGGCGCAGCTCCCCGTCGTCGTCGGCGAGCCAGAGGTGGGCGGCAACGGCGCCCGAGATCGCTTGCGCTGCCCGGGTTATCGAGGCGGCCAGTGCACCGGGGTCGGCGCTGACCGCCTCCGCTCCCAACCCGTCCTGCCAGTGGCCGGCTGCCGCCACTGACAGCGGGATGCCGTCATTGCCGTGCCGGGCCGCGTGCGGCCGACGCTGCCGGCGGAACAGGGCGAAGGCGAGCAGCAGCAGCGCCATGGCCTGGACTGCGCCGGTCGCCGTACGGAAAAGGGTCTCAGCGGAGCGCCCGCGCGCCACCGTGGCGGCAAGGGTTGCCGCAGCGGCGGCCGCGCCCTGCCGGTAATGGTCGAACTGGGCCTTGCCGGCGATCAGGTCGGCCAGGTCGGGCCGGCCCGAGCCGGTGTGTACGGCGGCGACCGCTGCCGCAGCGTAGTTGCGCTGCCAGGCCCGGGCGGCCGCGTCGGCTGAGCTCCACCGGCTCAGCGCGTCGGGAACCTCGGCGAGCCGGCCGCCGGCGACCGTGACGGCGGCGGGGTAGGCCGCGAGCCCTGACGTGTACGGCCCCAGGAACCGGGGGTCGGCGCTGAGCTGGTAACCCCGCACACCGGTCTCCATGTCCAGCATGGCCCGGTCGGCGTCGGCCTGCGCCAGCTGCGCGTCGTGCAGCCGGTTCAGCGTGGGTTCGTAGCCGAAACGGGTCACCGTGAAGCGCACCAGCGACGTCGCGAGCAGCACGACGGCCGCGGCGAGCGCGAGCTGGAGCAGACCGTCGGTGCGTCGGTCGGCTCGGCCGGTGGCGACCGGCAGGGCAGGCTGGGGAGGCGCAGTGGGCGGGGTGGGCACAGCCGTGTATCGGCATCTGAGCACCCGATTCAAGCGATCTTGGCCTAGTGGGCCCGGGGCTGAACGGGTGAATCTGTCAGAGGTAGGGGCCGGAACCGCCGCTGGCGAACCCGCTGTCAGCACCCGTACCGGGAGGCAGCGCCCGGTGCCGGATCTCGGCGAGCTGGGCCTGGGCGGCCATCTGCTGCGCGACCATCGCGGCCTGGATGCCGTGGAACAGGCCCTCGAGCCAGCCGACCAGCTGGGCCTGGGCGATCCTCAGCTCGGCGTCACTCGGGATGGTGTCCTCGCTGAACGGGAGCGACAACCGGCGCAGCTCGTCCCGCAGCTCGGGCGCCAGTCCGTCACTCAGCTCCTTGATCGAGTTCTCGTGGATCTCGCGGAGCCTGGTCCGGCTGGCGTCGTCCAGCGGCGCCGCGCGTACCTCCTCGAGGAGCTGCTTGACCATGGTGCCGATGCGCATCACCTTGGCCGGCTGCTCCACCAGCTCGGCGACCTTGCCCTCGCTGCCCTCGCCGCCCTCCTCGGGCTCGTCCAGCGGCTGGCCGTCGGCACCGACGACGACGATGCGGTGAGCGGGCTCGGGCTCGGGCTCAGGGAGGGGCGCGGTCATGCCCTCCATCTTGCCTGACGATCGTTGCGCAGGTCAGGTGAGCCGGCGGGTCAGCGGCAGCCGGGAGCGGGTGAACACCCCTGCTCCCAGCGCGGCCAGGAGCGGCACCCCGACCAGCGCGAGGGCGATCACCTGCCACGGGATGGTGAAGGTGAGGGCGTCGGAGCGTACGGCGATCACCGCGCCCATGGGCACCAGGCCGGCCAGGATGCCGAGCACCCCGCCGAGCAGGGCGAGCACCCCGGCCTGCCCCATCGCCAGCCGGCGCCGGAGGAACGGGGTCGCGCCGACCGCGCTGAGCGTGGCGAAGTCACCTTTGCTCTCCGCGGCGGACAGCGCCGTGCTGATGGCCGTGACGCCGAAGGTCACCAGGGTGCTGATCGCCAGCAGCGCCAGGGGAACCAGCAGTGACTTGTCCCTGCCACGACCGGTCTCGACGGCGAGGTAGGCCGCCGAGGGAGAGCCGGGACTCTGATGGGCGAGGAGCACGGCCTGTGCCGCGTCGAGCTGCTGCTGCGTGGGCTTGCGGCTCAGCTCCAGAACCAGGATCGGCGACAGGCCGGTCAGTCCCAGCCGGCTCGCCACAGCCGCCGAGACGAAGGCCCCGCCGGTGGCGTTGTAGACGGTGTCGTCGACGGTGAAGGTGGGCAGCTGGACGGTCCTGGTGACGGTGTCACCGTGCTGGACGACGACCGGGCTTGTCGCCGTCGACGACCTGCCTTTGTGGACCAGCACGAGCTTGCCCTGGGTCAGCGCGACGGCAGCGTCCGGGTGGCCCAGCGCGGTGAGCAGCTCCGGGGCAGCGACGCTGACCCCCGCGGAGGTGTCCGCCTGAGCGACCTGGGCGAACACCCCGTCGCCGTTGCGCTGGCCGAGGCTGGTCTGCCCGGTGACCGGCAGCGCAGCCTTGAGCTCGGACAACAGGCTGGCGCTGACCGGCGTGGCGTCCGCGGTCTGCACGGTGACCAGGTTGGGCGGCAGCTGGGGGCTGTAGCCGGCGGCCGAACGGGCGTTGCTGCTCGCGACGTAGACGCCCATCGCCACGACGCCGGACAGCGTCGCCATGATCGCTGCCACGGCCGGCCCGGTGCGGTTGCGGTGCCGGGCGATGTCGCGCAGCGAGAGCCGCGCCGTCAGCGGCAGGTGACCGGCGAACCGGCCGGCGAACCCCACCAGGGCCGGCGCGCAACCGGCGAACCCCAGTTCGGCGACGGCAGCGCCGAACAGCACGGCGTTGATCTGCTGGCCGCCCAGCGTCGAGGTACGGCCGGCCCAGGCGGCGACCAGGGTGCCGAAGATCGCGGTCGCGACCGCCAGTCCGGTCAGCGGGGCCGAGCTGCGGACGACCCCGCGCCTGCCGCTGAGAGAGGCCAGGATCGAGGCGCGGGCGGCTCCGCGGGCCGGCAGCCAGGCGGCGATGACGCCGGTCAGCAGCCCGAGGCCGGCGGCGCCGACCAGCTCGATCACGCGCGGGTGGGTGCCCACGTAGACGTGGCCGGAGATGCGTGGGGCAAAGGGCAGCAACGCCTCAGCGAGGCCGAGCCCGATGACCGATCCGGCAGCTCCGCCGACCAGGCCGAGGACCAGCCCGCCGGCGAGGACGATCCCCTGGATCTGGCCGGCGTCACCGCCGGTGGCGCCGACCAGCGCCAGGTCGCGCTGGGACCTGCGCGCACCGACGGCAAAGGCGGCGCCGGCCATCAGGATGGCCTCGAGCAGGGCCAGTCCGGCGACCAGCACGGTGAGCCCGACCTGGGACCTGTTGGTGGCGATGGGGGAGGTTGGCAGGGTCAGCATCATCGCCCTGGTCTCGATGGACTCGTTGCCCCCGCCCGAGCTGGTGAGCGCGGTGAGGTCGGCGCCGGCAGGGACCCGTACGAGGACTGTCGGCGGCTTGACGTCGGGGCTCGGGATCGAGCCGGCGGCGAGCCAGACCCGCTGGGTCGCGATGGCGTCCGGCGCCTCGGCGACGCCGACCACGGTCAACGGCCGGTCACCGGCGTCGAGCAGCGTGATCTGGGAGCCGAGGCCGAGCTGCTCCGCGGCGGCGAACGGCTTGGACACGGCGACCTCGTCCGCTGCGCGTGGCGCACGGCCCTGCAGCGGGTGGACCATCCCTCGCGCGATGGGGTCGTCGTAGGGCAGGTCCGAGACGTCGATCTGACGGAGCACCTGGCCGGCGCTGCTCACCCGCGACCTGCCGCCGGCGTAGGCGACGGAGCGCGACCCGGCGGGGAGCCGGGGGTTCACCGCCTGCAGCGCCAGGGCCTCGCCGGCCGGGCCCATGAACCGGCTGTCGTACTCGCCGACCATGGCGTCCGCCTGGCCGAGGGCCCAGCTCACCTTGGTGGCAACCGGAACCGTGAGCGCGTGGATCAGCGTCGCGGCGGCGACCAGCCCGGCGACCGGGAACGCCAGGGTCAGCGTGATCAGGAACGAGCGGCCCCTGTGCCGCCAGGCGTCGCGACCGGCGAGGCGCAGCAGGGCCCGTACGGCTGGACCGTTCATCTCGTCGTGCCAGGGCGCGTCGGCAACAACGCCTCGGCGCCGTCGCGCCGTCCGGTGTCGTCGACGACCCGGCCGTCCCGCAGGAACACGACCCGGTCGGCCCAGGCTGCGTGGCGGGCCTCGTGCGTGACGAGAACACCGGCCGCGCCGGCGTCGCACCGGGCGCGCAGCACCCGCAGCACCGCCTCGCCGGTCTCGGAGTCCAGTGCGCCGGTCGGTTCGTCGGCCAGCACGAGGCGCCGGGAACCGACCAGGGCGCGGGCGATGGCGACGCGCTGTTGCTGGCCGCCGGACATGTCGTCCGGGAACCGGTCGGCCAGGTCGCCCACCCCGACCTCGTCCAGCACCTGCCGCGCCTCGTCCCTGGCCCGCCGCACGCCGACCCCGTCGAGCTCGCGCGGCAGCGTGACGTTCTCGAGGGCGGTGAGCGCCGGGATCAGGTTGAGCTCCTGGAAGACGTAGCCGACGCTGCGCCGGCGCACTCCTGCGAGCTGCTTGCCACTGAGGCTGCCCAGGTCGATGCCCTCGACCAGCACGCGGCCGTTCGTGGGGGCGTCGAGGCCACCGGCGAGGGTGAGCAGGGTCGACTTGCCGGAGCCGGACGGTCCCATCACTGCGACCAGCTCTCCCGGCAGGACCGCGAGACTGACCGCGTCGAGCGCCCGTACCCGGGTGGCGCCGGAGCCGTGCAGCCGGGTGACGCAGAGCAGCTCGAGGACGGCGCTCACTGCTGCGCCCCCTCGGTACGGGACGCTGCCGGCGAGTGGCCGGCGTCGGACCCGGGGGCGGCTCCGGCAGCGTCGTCACGCGCACTCGCGCGCAGCCGGGACAGCCGCGAGTCGCAGAGGTCCAGCCAGCGCACCTCGGCCTCGGCCTGGAACACCATCGAGTCGAGCACCAGCAGCCAGGCCGTCTCACCCGGGTCCGAAGGTTCGACCTTGGCCTTGAGCCGGGTGTAGTCCTGCAGGGTCCGCAGGGTCTCCGTACGCTGCGCGGCGATGATCCTGGTCACGTCGACGTCGTGGGCCTGGACGGCGAGGGCCAGCTTGATCGCCAGCTCGTCCCTCGGTGCCGCGGACCGGCTGACCGGGGTGAGGAACCAGCGACGGACCTCATCGCGGCCGGCTGCGGTGATCCGGTAGGTCTGGTGGCCGTCGTCGCCCGAGCCGACCTCCTCGATCAGCCCGTCCCGCTCGAGTCGGCTGAGCGTCGTGTAGACCTGCCCGATGTTCAGCGGCCAGGTCGCCCCGGTTCGCTGCTCGAAGGTGGCGCGGAGCTGGTAGCCGTACATGTCACCCTCGTCGAGCAGTGCCAGCAGGCCTTGCCGTACGGACATCGGTCATCCCCCTCGGCTGTCGGGTCCCGGACGGTATCGATTGGCGATACTGAGTATGCATACTCGGTATGGCATTGGCAAGTGGCCCTGACGACACCCTCACCGTCGCGGCGCCGTGCCACCATCGGAGCGATGAAGTCCACCCCTGCCCGGCGCACGCCCCCGCGCGCCTCCCTCGCCCTGGCGTCCGCCGTGTTCGTCGCCGTCGGTGTGGGCCCGACCTCAGCGGCCCGTGCGCCGCTGCCGGTGCCGGCCGGTGCTGTCGCCACAGCAGCCGACCCGGGCGCGCTCCCGGGCCCGTCGCAGGACTCCGTCCAGGCCCCGCTCGCCGCCACCTTGGTGGCCGTGGCCCCCTCCTCTGGTGCCGTCGCGGCGCTGGCCCGGATGTCGCTGCCCCAGCGGGTCGGCCAGCTGTTCATGGTCGGTACGCCGGCGACGCTGCTGAGCGTCGACGTGGTCCACGCCGTCCAGGTCGACCACGTCGGGAACGTGATGCTCACCGGCCGTTCGACCGGCGGCGTGGCCGCGACGGCCAAGGTCAGTGCCCGGCTGCAGAAGCTGGTGTCGGTCAGGACCACGGCAGGCGTGCCGCTGTTCGTCGGCACCGACCAGGAGGGCGGTCTGGTCCAGGTGCTGCGCGGGCCCGGCTTCTCGAACATCCCTGCCGCGCTGACCCAGGGCAGCTGGTCGGCGGCGTCGGTGCGGTCCTACGCCAAGAAGTGGGGCCTGCAGCTGGCAGCGGCCGGGGTCAACGTCGACCTGGCGCCGGTGCTCGACACCGTCCCCGGTCCGGCGGCGGTCAACCCGCCGATCGGCCGGTTCAAGCGCGAGTACGGGTTCACGCCGGCGCTCGTCTCCTCGCGCGGCGGGGCCTTCGCCGCCGGCCTCTCGCTGGCCGGGGTTGACCCGGCGATCAAGCACTTCCCCGGCCTCGGCCGGGTCACCGTCAACACCGACGTCAGCGCCGGGGTGACCGATCACGTGACGGTCCGGCACGACCCGTACCTCGCGCCGTTCGCGGCCGCGGTCAGGGCCGGGGCGCCGTTCGTCATGATGTCCACCGCGATCTACGCCAAGATCGACGCTGCCCGGCCGGCGGCCTTCTCGCCCGCGGTCATCGGCACCATCCTGCGGGGCGACCTCAACTTCCGTGGGGTCGTGATCAGCGACGACCTCGGCAACGCCAGGCAGGTTGCGGCGTGGACACCGGGCGCCAGGGCGGTCGCCTTCCTCCGGGCCGGCGGCGACATGGTGCTCACGGTCAACGGCGCGCTGCTCCAGCCGATGTACGCGGCGGTGCTGGCCAGGGCGAAGGCCGACCCGGCGTTCCGGGCGCAGGTCGATGCGTCGGCGCTGCGGGTGCTGGTGGCGAAGCAGGATCGCGGCCTGATCCCGCCGGCGCACGCCGTCGGGCAACCGCCGATCCCGGCCTCAGCCGGTCAGCAGCAGCTTCCCGATGTGCCCGCTCGACTCGAGCAGCCGATGGGCGTCCCCGGCAGCTGACATCGGCAGCACCCGGTCGATGACCGGCCGCACCCGGCCGTCCTCGATGGCCGGCCACAGGCCTTCCCGTACGGCGGCCACGATCGCCGCCTTCTGTGCGTGCGGCCGGGACCGCAGTCCGGTGCTGGTCAGGGTCAGCCGTTTGGCCATCGCCAGACCGAGGTCGATCTCGCCGGTACGGCCCTGCTGCATCCCGATGTTGGCCAGCCGGCCGTCGGGGGCCAGCACCTGGAGGTTCCTCGCCAGGTAGCCGGCGCCGATCGGGTCCAGGATGACGTCGGCGCCGCGGCCGCCGGTCCCTGCCTTGACGACCTCGACGAAGTCCTGCGTCCTGTAGTCGACGGTGATCGCCGCGCCGAGCGACCGGCAGGCGCCGAGCTTGGCCGGGCTCCCCGCCGTGACGGCGACCGTCGCGCCGAGCAGCACGCCCACCTGGATCGCCATCGTGCCGACGCCGCTCGAGCCGCCGTGGACGAGCAGCACCTCGCCCCTGCTCAGCCGGGCCAGCTGGACGACGTTGGACCAGACGGTGCAGGTGACCTCGGGCAGGGCCGCCGCCTCGACGAGGGAGACACCCGCCGGCAGCGGCAGCACCAGGTCGGCGGCGACCGCGACCAGCTCGGCATAGCCGCCGCCGCCGAGCAGCGCGCACACCTGGTCGCCCACGGCCCAGCCGGTCACCCCCTCGCCGAGCTGCTCGATCGTCCCCGAGCACTCGAGGCCGAGGTGCTCGGGTGCGCCTGGCGGCGGCGGGTAGCTGCCTTGCCGCTGCGCGATGTCCGCCCGGTTGACCCCTGCGGCAGCGACCCGTACGAGCACCTCGCCGGGGGCAGCCACCGGGTCGGGCAGCTCGTCCCAGCGCAACACGTCCGGACCGCCGGGCCCATCCATCACGATCGCCTTCATGCCTGCCACCCTAGGCCCGCGCGGGCGACCGTCTCCCGGATGGCGGCGGCAACCGCCGCCGGCGCCTCGAGGGTCATCAGGTGCCCCGCGTCGACCTCGTGCACGATGGCGTCGGGCAGAGCGGCGGCGAGCGAGCGGACCGCCCGCAGCGGAACGGCGGTGTCCCTCGTACCGCCGAGAAGCACTGCTGGTACGGCGATCCGGCCGAGTCGGCGCTCGAGCTGAGTGGTCTCCCGGACCAGCGCCTGCTGCTCCCGGTGAAAGCTCCGCCAGGCCGGGCCGCGGCGCGCGACGTGCAGGTCCGCACGCACCCGCTCCTCCTCGGAACCGAGGACGCTGCCGGTGGTCAGGCTGCTGAGCCCGGCCAGCCGGCGGCCACCGAGTCGCATCAGGGCCTCGAAAACCCAGTGCACCAGGGGCATGGCGAGCAACCGGTCGCCCAGGGTGAACGAGTCCCGGACGCCGACCGAGCCGATCAGGGTGAGCCCGGCGACCCGTTCCGGTGCGACCAGCGCCGTGGCCAGCGCGGCGCCGCCGCCCCAGGAGTAGCCGCACAGGACAGCCTGCGCGATGCCGTGCTGGTCGAGCAGGTCGACGACGGCTCTCGCGTTGCCGAGGAACCCCTGCGCTGCTGTGCCGTCGTACCCGGGCCGGTCCGGCACCAGCGTCGAGAGGCCGTCGAGGAGCGGCAGGACGAGGTCCCAGTCGCGGGCGCCACCCGGCTGGCCGTGCAGCAGCACGACGACCGGTCCGGACCCCTCGAGGCTTGCGTGCACTCAACCATTCGATCACGGCCGGCCCGCCGTACGACGTACCGGATGACCGGTTCGGATACGCCGGATGGGTGAATCCTGATCCGTTCGCGCGAGCCCACCGGGCCGAACGCTGAAGCCACAGCGGGAGGCTGCCGAAACCTGGCAGGTGCCTCCTCCCGAGCTGACGACAGCCGACCTGCCGGACGCGGCCGCCCTGTCCCGGCGCGGACTGCTCAGCGGAGTGAGCGTGCTGGGTGCACTCGCCGGCACTGCCGCGCTCTCCGGCGCGGGCGCACTCCTGCCGGAGGAGGCAGCGGCCAGCTCGTTCGACCCGGTCGCCCACCTGGTGCGCCGGACGACGTACGGGATGAACGCCGACCAGCTCTACGGGGTCCACCAGCAGGGCGCGGACAGCTGGCTGGCCGCGCAGATGAACCCGTACGCCAAGGTGCCCGACGCGGCGATGGACCATCTCGCCGGGCGCTGGCCGCGGCTCAAGCTCGACATCTGGCAGGTCCGTCAGCATCTCAACAACGGCGCCTGGGACGTGATGGAGGACCTGGTCGACGTGCACATCGCCCGGGCTGTCTGGTCACGCCGGCAGCTGCTGGAGGTGATGGTCGACTTCTGGTCCAACCACTTCAACATCACCTGCCCCAGCTCGAACGTCTGGGACTCGCGGCACCGCTTCGACCGCGACGTGATCCGGATGAACGCGTTCGGCCGCTTCGAGGACATGCTCATCGCGTCCGCCAAGCACCCGGCGATGCTGAACTTCCTCAACAACGTCGACAGCACCAAGTTCGAGCCGAACGAGAACTACGGCCGGGAGCTGCTGGAGCTGCACACCGTCGGCGTCAGCGGTGGCTACAACGAGAAGGACATGCGCAACTCGGCCCTGATCATGACCGGGATGAGCATCGACGAGTCACCCGGCAGCGGAGGCGGCTACCTCTACAAGCAGTACAACCACCACACCGGCCACGTGAAGGTCATGAAGTTCAGCGCCGGCAACGGCGATCCCAACGGCGAGCCGCTGGCGATCTCGTACCTGAAGTACCTCGCCAACCACCAGGCAACCGCCTACCGGTTGTGCGGCAAGCTGATCACGCGCTTCGTCTCCGACACCCCGCAGCCCAAGCTGGTCAAGCGGCTCGCCCACCTCTACCTGGCCTCCGGTACGGCGATCAAGCCGGTGCTGCTGGCGCTGTTCGCCTCGCCCGAGTTCAAGCACTCAGCCGGCCAGAAGGTGCGCACCCCGTACGAGGACCTCATCGCCACCTTGCGGGCGCTGCGGATCGGCCCGGACAAGAAGGGCACCGACGGCATCCGCGCCCTCCAGTACGTCGCGAGCACCGTCGGCCAGCCGCCGCTGGCCTGGTCGCTGCCGGACGGCTACCCGGACGTGGCCTCCTCCTGGTCCTCGTCCTCGGCGACGCTGGGCAGGTGGAACGCGCACATGCAGCTGGCCGCCGGCTGGTGGCCGGACACCCTGACCCGGACCCCGCTGCGGGTGCTGCTCCCGAAGAACCCCCCGGTGACGCTTGGCGAGGTCATTGACACGCTGGCCGTCAAGCTGTCCATCGCGCCGCTTCCGCCGTCGCACCGCGGCGCCATCGCCGGCTTCCTCGGCCGTACGCCCAGCTCGCGGATCGCCGACAACGACGAGGTGCTCGGCTGGCGTCTCCCGTACGTCGCGGCTCTGCTCCTCGACAGCCCGACCCACGTGAAGCGGTGACGACGATGCCCACCTCTGACGTCGAGCTCGGTCTGCCCGGCAGCAAGGACTGCGGCTGTCCGCAGGACGGCCCCCGCGGGCTGAGCCGGCGGGGTTTCCTCGGTGCTGCCGCGGCTGCAGGGACGCTCGGGGCCGTCTCCACGATCGTCGGTGACTTCGGCTCCATGCAGCTCGCCTATGCCGACGCCGGCTACACCGGTGACGTGCTGGTCGTGGTCAGCCTCCGTGGCGGCTTCGACGGCCTGTCGGCTGTCGTACCAGCCGCCGACCCCAACTACCTGGCGGCTCGCCCGACGATCGGCATCCCGAGCTCGCGGCTGATCCCGCTGAACGCGACCTTCGGTCTGCACCCGGCGCTGAGCAAGCTCAAGCCGATGTGGGACGCCGGGCTGTTCGGCGTGGTGCACGCCGTGGGCCAGGCCGACCCGACCCGTTCGCACTTCGATGCGATGGATCAGATGGAGCGCGCGGCGCCGGGCTCCTCGCTGCGTACCGGCTGGATCAACCGGATGGTCGGGCTGACCGGGGCCGGTACGACGTTCGCCGCGTCGTCGCTCACGACCTCGACCGCGCCGAAGTCCTTCCTCGGCCCGGCGCCCTCGGTGACGCTGGGCTCGATCGACGGGTTCGCCCTCGACGGTTCCGGTGACACCCAGGACCGGGCTCGCTGGGCCAAGGCGCTGCGCACGATGTACAAGGGCCAGCACCAGATCGTGCTCGGGCCGGCGATGGCCACCCTGAATGCGATCGGCACCACCTCGGACCTGAAGTCCGCCGGCTACCGGCCGGCCAACGGGGCGCAGTACCCGGATGGCCTCGGCCGGGCGCTCCGGGACGTGGCCCGGCTGATCAAGGCCGGTGTCGGCCTGCGGGTGGTCGCCATCGACATGGGCAACTGGGACATGCACGACGGCATGGGCAAGAGCGACGGCGGCTGGATGTTCCGCCAGCTGACCGAGCTCGGCGACGCCCTGGCGGCGTTCGCGACGGACATCGGGCCGGGGATGCCGGGCGTGAACGTCGTGACGCTCAGCGAGTTCGGCCGACGGGTCCAGGAGAACGGGTCCGGCGGCGTCGACCACGGTCACGGCAACGCGGTGTTCCTGCTCGGTGGCGGGGTCGCCGGAGGTCAGGTGCTGGGGCGCTGGCCGGGACTCGCGCCGAACGCGCTGGATGACGGCGACCTGGCCGGCACGACGGACTACCGGACCATCCTGGCCGAGCTGCTCGAGAAGCGGGGCGGCCTCAACGGGGCAAAGGTCTTCCCAGGCGTCTCCGGCGCCCGGGTCGGCATCGTCAAGCCACGCCCGACTTAGCGCCAGGTGGCGAGAGCATTGGCGTGTCGTACGGCGTGTCGCGCCGTTTGCCGAGCGCCACGCCCGACCTAGCGCCAGGTGGCGAGAGCTGTGGCGTGTTGTACGGCGTGGCGCGACGACTGGGCCGCGGTCAGGGCCCGAGGTCCCAGAGCAACCGGTAGTAGGCGATCCGATCGTCATCGGCACGGATCCCGTACGCGGCCAGCAGCGTGTCCACATAGCCGTCGCCGTAGTTCCACTGCGTGCTCCAGGTGGCAACGGCCAGGTCGCTCCAGCGGTCGCCGACGCCGAGCGACCCCAGGTCGACGTGGCCGGACCACCGGCCGTCGTCGGCGATCAGGGTGTTGGGCGCGCAGGCGTCGCCGTGGCACACGACGAGCCGGTCCGTCGGCGGCGGCTCGGCGACCCGGCCGAGGGCATCCTCCAGCGACAGGTCGCGGTGCTCCGGCGCCCACTGGTCGGGGCTGCGGCCGGCTGCCCGCGTGCGGATCGCCTCGGCGACCCTGGTCCCGGCCGACCAGTCGAACGGGCAGTCGTCGACCGGCAAGACGTCATGCAGCGCCCGAAGCCCCGCACCGAGCGCCTGCACGGCCCGTACGGGATCTGCCAGCCAGCGCTCGTCGACGGCCGACTTCCCCTGCAGCGCAGCGGTTTGCAGCCAGGTACCCGCCTCGTCCTGACCTTGGCCGAGGACTCGCGGGACCGGGGTGTACGGCTCCGCCCAGCGCAGCTTGTGCGCCTCGACCTCGAGCTGCAGCCCACTGCCTGCCGGCGCCCACTTGACGAAGAAGTCACCCGGCACCTCGAAGGTGAGGCCACCGAGCTCGTTGCGCCAGACCGCGCGGTGGCCCCGTCCCTCGAGCAGCAGCCGGAGTGCCTCCGGCACCGGGGTCCCCTCCAGCGGCACACCAGCGATCACCGGGCCATTCTGCCCGCTGCGTCGCACAACCCGCTCGGGGGCGGACCGGTACGGCGGTGCAAAATGGCCGCATGGATCTCCAGCTGCGAGGCAAGCGCGCGATCGTGACCGGCGGCAGTCGCGGGATCGGGCTGGCGATCGCCGATGCCCTGGCCAGCGAGGGCGTGGACGTCGCCATCGCGGCGAGAGACGCCGACGCGCTGCGGGAGGCCGCCGGCCGGTTGTCCGTCCACGGCACCCGGGTCATCGGCGTGGCCACTGACACGACCGATGACCAACAGGTACGGGACATGGTGGCCTCGGTGGTCGCCGAGCTCGGCGGTGTCGACATCCTGGTCAACTCCGCCGCGACCCCGGCCAGCTCGGGCCCGACGCCGACGCTGGAGACGCTGACCGACGAGGCTTTCCTCCGTGAGCTCGACACCAAGGTTCTCGGCTACCTGCGCTGCGCCCGGGCCGTCGCACCGCACCTGAAGGCCGCCGGCTGGGGCCGGATCATCAGCATCAGCGGCCTCAACGCCCGCAACGCCGGCTCCATCTCCGGCTCCGTGCGCAACGTCGCGGTCGCCGCCATGACCAAGAACCTCGCCGACGAGCTCGGTGTCCACGGCATCAACGTCACCGTCGTGCACCCCGGCATGACGGTGACCGAGCGGACACCGTGGCTGCTGTCGCATCGCGCCGAGGAGAAAGGTGTGACGCCGCAGGACATCGAGGCCGGGATGTCGGCCGGCATCAGCATCGGCCGGATGGTCACGGCGGCCGAGGTGGCCTCGGTCGTCGCCTTCCTCGCGTCCCCCCGCAGCGTCGCGATCAATGGCGACGCCGTGGCGGTCGGCGGCGGCACCCGCGGGCCGATCCACTACTAGGGTCGGGCTCAGGGCGACAGCCTGGTGAAACCCCCGTCGTGGTAGACCAGCGGCCGGTGCGCCGGGTGGGACCCGGCGGCGACGACCTCGCCGATGACGACCGCGTGATCGGCTGCCAGCACGCGGGTCTCGAGCCGGCAGACCATCCAGGCCAGCACGTCCCTGAGCACCGGTGTCCCGTACGGGCCGAAGTCCCACGCGGTCCCCGGCCCGAACCGGTCGGCGCCGCTGCGGGCGAACGTCGCGGCGACCTGCTCCTGGTGCTCTGCCAGCAGGTGTACGGCGACGTGGTCGGCTCGCTCGATCGCCGGCCAGCTGGACGAGGTGCGGCTGAGGTTGAAGGAGAGCAGCGGCGGCTCCAGCGACAACGCGACCAGCGAGGTGGCCGTGAAGCCGACCGGCCGCTCCGCCGAGGCGGTGATGACAGCCACGCCGGCGGCGTGCTTGCGGAACAGGCCGCGGAACAGCGCCGGATCCAGGGGGCCGGCGTCGACGGCAGTCATGCCTGCACCCGCTCGAGAACGTCCAGGATCTCGGCCGTGGTCGCACCAGCGCTGGCGATGGCAGTCGGCAGTCCCCTTGCTGCCAGGGCGATCTGCAGCTCCTCAAGGGAGCGAACGTCCCACCCGACCAGCGTCAGCGGGCGCGGCGCGTCGGTCAGGGAGCCGACCAGGTCCGCCAGCTCCCCGAGTGGAGTGGTCGGCAACGGATCGAGCGCGACGACCACGTAGCCGGCAGCGGCCAGCCGGCCGGCGAGCCGGTCGTGGGACTCGCCGTGCTGACCAGGGGCGGGCAGGATGGCCACGGTTCCCTTGCCTGCCCGGTCCTCTGCCGGCGACCAGCGCTGTGAGACGCGGGCTGGAAAGGCGACGGCCCCGGGTGGACCCGGACGGACGGCTGGGACGGGGGCGTGCAGCGGTGCGGTGAGCTGGGCGGACACGAGGAACTCCGGGGGACGCGTGCAAATGGCCGCCGCGGAACGCGGGCGGCCCTGGCAGACAGCGCGAGACGGTCAGAACCCCGGACAGGCCGCGGAGATCACCCGGAGCAGGTCGATGTGACCCCGGGTGACAAGCATGATGGGACGCGGCATAGCCCGAAAGTACCTGCTGGGCAGCCGATGTCAAGGGGAATCTGATAAATACCAGCAAGAAGGTCAGGAATGGCTGACCTGGGCAAGGCAGGTCAGCCGACGGGGACCTCGAGCGGCGCCGGCATCGGCAGCGGCGGCAGCCAGAGCTCGGCGATCGCGCCGCCGTCGACGGCGTTGCCGAGGCGGACCCGGCCGCCGTGGCTCTCCGCCACCTGCGCGACGATCGCCAGGCCGAGCCCAGACCCGGGCAGGGCCCGTGCCTCGTCGGAGCGGTAGAACCGCTCGAACACATGAGGCAGCGCGTCCGGCGGAACTCCGGGCCCGTGGTCCCGTACGGTCAGCCGCCCGTCCTCGAACAGTGCCACGTCGACCTGGCCGTGCGGCGGCGAGAACTTGCCGGCGTTGTCGAGCAGGTTGTTGACCGCGCGGTCCAGCCGCGCCGGAACCGCGCGCACCATCACCGGCGAGCTGCCGAGGATGAACCGCAGCTCCGGCCAGTGCCGGCGGGCGCGGCCGACGGCGTGCTCGACGATCCGCTCGTACGAGACGTCCTCGAGATGTACGGCGGGCTCGTCGCCGCGGGCGAGCTCGACCACGTCGGCGACCAGCGCCGTGAGCTCCTCGAGCTGAGCGACGATGCCGGCGATGACGTCCTCACGCATGGTCTCCGGCAGCTTGTCGAGGTCGTGCAGCACCTCGACGTTGGTCCGCAGCGACGCCAGCGGAGTGCGGAGCTCGTGCGAGGCGTCGGCGACCAGCTGCCGCTGCGCTCCGACCGAGGTCTCCAGGGCAGCCAGCATCGAGTCGAACGATGAGGCCAGCCGGCCCAGCTCGTCCCGGCGGGTGTCGGAGATCCGGTGGGTGAGGTCGCGAGTCGCGGCGATCTCCTCAGCGGTGGAGGTCAACCGTCGTACCGGCCGAAGGGCCGCCCCGGCGACGAACCACACGATGGCGGCAGCGACGACCAGGCCGGCCAGGCCGACCAGCAGGAAGATCGTGCGCAGGTGCCCGACCTGGTGGTCGATGGGCGTCAGCGGCAGCGCCACCTGCAGGGCGATGTTGTTGCCCAGGCCGATGGTGACCATGCGCACGTGCGTGCCGCTCACCCAGTCGTCCCGCCTGAGCTCCGCGCCGCTGTCCCCCGCAGCGATCGCCTTGTCGGCCGCGCTGATCGGCAGGACGGGTGACTGCTCGGCGGTCGACATCTCACCGGTGCTGCTGATGAGCTGGACATAGGCGTTGATCTGGCCGGGCTGCGGGGCCGTCGGCCGGAGCGTGGTGCCGTTGAGGGACGGCAACGCCTGGATGCCGCGTTCCGCCGCGGTCGCGGCGGTCGTCAGCTGCTTGTCGACCGTCGCTCGCAGCTCGTGGCGCACCTCGTACAGCCCGACCATGAGCACGCCGCCCAGCGCCAGAACCACGGCGAGCACGGAGGCGATGACCAGCCGGACCCGAAGCGGCGTGTCCCGCAGCCGATGTCCGACGCCGCGCTTGGCGGCAGGCGTCGACAGCTGGCCGGGTGGTGTGACGTCGACCGGCCCCGGCGGCGGGGGCAGCTCGTGCGACCGCGAGGTCATCGGTCCCCCCGCAGCTGGTAGCCGACCCCGCGCGCGGTGTGGATCAGCCGCGGCTCACCCTCGGCCTCGGTCTTGCGCCGGAGATAGCCGATGAACACCTCGAGCGAGTTCGACGCCGGCTCGAGCTCGTAGCCCCAGACCCGGTCCATGATCGTCTCGCGGGGGAGGACCTTGCCGGCGTTGAGCAGGAACAGCTCGAGCAGCGCGAACTCGGTACGGGTCAGCTCGATGGCGCGCGAGCCGCGAAAGGCCTGGCGTGACTCCAGGTCCAGCGACAGGTCCTCGTACGCGAGCCGCTTGGCGTCCTGCTCCACCGGCGCCGCTCGGCGCAGCAGCGCCCGCAGCCGGGCCCGCAGCTCCTCGAGGGCGAACGGCTTGGCCAGGTAGTCGTCCGCACCGGCATCGAGCCCGGCCACCCGGTCGCCGACCTGGTCGCGGGCGGTCAGCACCAGGATCGGGGTCCGGTCCCCCCGGGCGCGCAGCCGGCGGCAGACCTCGAGCCCACCCAGCACCGGCATCATCACGTCGAGCACCAGGACGTCGGGCTCGAGGTCGGGAACGGCCTCGAGCGCCTTGGCGCCGTTGCTGACCGCGGAGACCAGGTAGCCGTCGATCGTCAGGGCCCGGGACAGGGCTGCCCGCAGCTCGGGGTCGTCGTCCACGACCAGGACGCGGGTGCCTGTCATCACGGCGGGTTCACTCCCGGTGGTCTCGGTCCGGCCGGGCAGCAGCAGACCGGTGCGACTCGCTGTGTGCACGTTATCTCCCTGCCCGGTGTCAGTCTGTGCCCCTGCTGTGCCGGCACCGAGTCTCGACGCAGTGCCTGAAGGAGACCTGAACGAGGCGACCGGGGGCTCAGCGGGACGGACGAGGCCCATGGGTACGGAAAGGAAGCAATGCCGCGGATGCCGGAAATGTCGCAATAGGGACCGGCGAAACAGTGGCTGCGAAAGATTGCTGCCGACCCCGTAACCCGGGCAATTGTCGGTCGTTGATACCCGAAGCCGGATCCTGCCCGCGCTGGGTTCTGATCACGCTCGGTAGTCGTTTGTCCCATTCTCGTACACCCGAACGGGTTACCCGAGCGTGACCATGGCCGGCTGCGGTTGCGCTCCGTGGCCGACCCCTCTACTCTGGGCACAGGCCAGGGGTGGTCAGGGGCGGGGGCTTCGGGTTATCTCTCGGCAGTTGCTGAACCTGTCTTGAGTGCATTCCGTATCACTTTTTTGGTCTCCGACTCTGTCGTCGGTGCAGATTGCCGCCTGAAGTCACCTGACCCTGCGAGCCCCGGAGCATCATGTCGCTGCACACCCGTACGACCACGAAAGCCGCCGGACTGGCTCTGGCGGCCTTCTCGTTGGTCGTCGCGCTGCTCCCGGCCCTGCCGGCACAGGCAGCGACCACGCTCGCCAAGATCAGCTTCGGCGTAGCCGACATCGCGCCGCCGGCCGGTTTCACGGTCGACAGCGGCCAGGCCTACACGGCCGCACGCGGCTACGGCTGGGTCAACCTGGCGGACAGCGGTCCCAAGGACATGACGGCGAACACCCGGTACAGCTGGAACAAGATCCAGGGCTACAACACCCTCATCTACATGCAGACGGGCGGCAGCGCCGCCGGCGGGCGATGGGAGTACGCCGTCCCCAACGGCACCTACGACGTGACCGTCACGGCCGGCGACGCGCGCAGCACCGACGGCGTCAACTACTGCTGCCTCGACGCCACCAACCGGGTCACCGTCGAGGGCGTCCTCGCCGTCAACGACTTCAAGGGCACCGCCGCCACCCCGTTGACCACCCAGACCGTCACGGTCGCCGTCACTGACGGCAAGATCACCCTCGACCCGGTCGGTGGCATCAACACCAAGTTCGACCGCGTCGTCATCGCCACCTCCACCGGCACCCCGCAGCCGGTCACGCCCGTCATCACCTCCGTGACGCCGGCCCAGGCCGCAACCCAGGTCGCACTCAACGCAGCGGTCAGCCTCGGGGTCTCCCAGCCGGTCGACCCGGCAACGGTCAACGCCGGCAGCTTCACCCTCACCGGGCCGGGCGGCGTGGTCGCCGGCAACTACAACGCCGACGCCGCCGGCGGCACCGCGGCCTTCACGCCCAGTGCCAACCTCGCCGTGAACACGGTTTACACGGTCCGCGTCACCAGCGGCCTCAAGGCTGCCGGCGGCCAGCCGTTCGCGCCGTTCACCAGCCAGTTCACCACCGGCACCGCCCCGCCGCCGCTCGCGACGACCGCGTTCACCAGGCGCGCCTCCGTGCCCGTACCCAAGCCGAACGTGCTGACCATCGGCCCCGACGGCAAGCTCTACGTCGGCACGGCGAGCGGCAGGATCTTCCGATTCAGCCGGGCGGTCGACGGGACGCTGAGCAACAGCGAGAGCATCACGCCGTTCGGCTCGCGGGTGATCACCGGCCTGGCGTTCGACCCGCTCGACGCCACCAAGCTCTGGGTCACCAACAACTACTCCGGCTACACCAACGCCCCCCGGATGTCGGGACACATCTCCACGATCGTGATCCAGCCGGGGCAGCCGCTGTCGGCCGACGCCGCGAGTGCGACCGATGTGATCGTCGGCCTGCCGCGCTCCGAGCACGACCACATGACGAACGGGATCGCCTTCGGTCCGGACGGCAAGCTCTACATCGCGCAGGGCGCCAACACCGCGTACGGGGCCCCCGACACCTACTGGGGCACCCGCGGCGAGGCACCGCTGACCGCGTCGATCCTGGTCGCCGACGTCGAGAACGCCACGGCGTTCCCGGCCGGCAGCACCCTCGACGTCAACACCGACCTGGCCGGCACGACCGAGGACACCGGGTCGGCCGCGCCGGTCGGCTACGACCCGGCCGCTGCCAGTGCGCCGGTCAAGGTCTACGCCTCCGGCATCCGCAACCCGTTCACCCTGATGTGGGACTCCAACGGCTCGCTCTATGCGCCCGTCAACGAGTCGGCGTCCGGTGGCAACACCCCGTCGCCGGAGAACAACAACCCGCCGCCGGCGACGAACGTGCAGGCCTACACGGACTACTTCACCCGGATCTCCGCCGGGAAGTACTACGGCCACCCCAACCCGGCGCAGAGCTACTACACCCTCAACGGCGGCAACCCGACCGCGCAGGGTGACCCGTACGAGGTGACCGAGTACCCCGTCGGCGTGCTGCCCGACCCCAACTGGACGGCCCCCGACTTCGCGATGGGCGTGCACCGGTCACCGGACGGCGCTGTCGAGTACACCAACGGCACCGCCTTCTCCGGCGCGCTCAAGGGCAAGATCCTGGTCAGCGAGTACTCCAACGGGGACGACCTGGTCGCCGTCAACCTCGACGGCTCCGGCAAGCCGATCAGCGAGGCGGTCCTCCCGGACGCGGCCAACCCCGGCCAGGCGCTGATCTTCAACAACCCGCTCGGCCTCGCCACCGACGCGGCCCACGGTTTCGTCTACGTCGCCGAGGCGCAGTCCGAGACCGACTCGTCCGCCGGCGTCGTCACCCTGCTCTCACCCGGCGCCGACCCGGTCGTCAACAACGGCGTCCACGTCAACTTCCAGCCCGCGAGCGTGACGGCGCCGGGCGGCTACTCCGCCGACACCGGTGCCGCGTTCAACGGCCAGACCGGGTGGCAGGACCTCAACGGCGCGCCGGTGGACTTCACCGCCAACACCCGGGTCCGGCACAGCGCGAGCTCGCCCGACACCCGCTACGACACGCAGGTGCTGATGCAGGCCGGCGCCGGCAGCGGCAACACGACGCCAGGGCGCTGGGCGACCGCGCTGCCCAACGGCCAGTACGACGTGTCGGTCACCGTCGGCGACCCGACCGCGACCAACTCGGTGGACGAGATCACGGCCCAGCCGGGCACGGCGGACGCGACGGTGGTCGTCGACCACTTCGTGCCGACGGCCAGCGCGCTCTGGTCGAGCCAGACCAAGCGGGTCACGGTCTCGAACGGCCTGCTGGTGCTCTCCCCGGCAGGCGGCAGCAACACCAAGATCGACTTCGTCGATGCTGTCCCGGCCGCCGCCGACACGATTTCCCCGGCGGTCTCGATCAGCCTGGCCGGCCCGCAGTCCGGCGACAGCAGCAGCCCGTACGTCGGCCCGGTCTCGGTCACCGCTGCGGCGACGGACAACGTCGGCGTCACCAGCACGACGTACGTGCTCGACGGTGCGGCCGCTGCCCCGTACACCGCGCCGGTCGTCGTCTCCGGCGTCGGCTCGCACACGATCACCGTCACGGCCAAGGACGCGGCCGGCAACCCGGGCGTCGCCACCAGCACCTTCTCCATCACCAGCAGCGCCCCGACCAGCCTGCACGTCAACTTCGCCACCCAGACCAGCGCGGCCTTCCCCGGCTACGTCACCGACTACGGCCAGGCCTACTCCGCGGCCAGCGGCTCCGGCTGGGAGAACACAGCCGACGGCACCCCGGCGTCTTTGGTCGGCAACGGCCGCGAGCGCAACTCCGCCCTGTCCCCCGACAAGCGCTACGACACCCTGGTCCAGATGCAGCAGTCCGCGTCCTCCTCGGGCGGCACCCTGACCCCGGGTCGGTGGGAGCACGCGCTGGCCAACGGCTCGTACGACGTGACCGTCGCGGTCGGTGATGCCACGGCGACCAACTCGGTCGACCGGATCACGGCCGAGCC
>JAWWOM010000117.1:0-10931 GCA_033851655.1 Frankiales bacterium | reverse complement strand
TCCACTCGTTGGTCTGGCGGTCCAGGTAGCGCGGGGTCGACGCGATGCGGAACTTCGCGACGGCCGCACCGCTGGGGGTGAAGCGCAGCTCGGGATCGTCGACGAGGTTGCCGACGATGGTGATGGTGGTGTCGTTAGCCATGGATCGTCCTTATTGAAAGGGCAACGAGATGCGGACGGTAGGGCGAAACGGTGAGGCCGGCCCGAGGAGGTGCTAGTGCATCTCGGGACGAAGGAGCTTGGTGCGCAGGACCGACTCGTTCAGGTTGAGCTGCCGGTCGAGCTCCTTGACCGTGACGGGCTCGGCAGTCAGGTCGATGACTGCGTAGATCCCCTCGGCCTTCTTGTTGATCTCGAACGAGAGCCGGCGACGGCCCCAGATGTCGACCTTCTCGACCGTGCCGCCACCCTGGCGAATCACGTTCATGAACGTGTCGAGCGACGGAGCGACAGTGCGCTCCTCGAGATCGGGATCGAGGATGATCATCAACTCGTAGCGACGCATAGCAAACCCACCTCCTCTGGACTAATCGGCCGCGGTCTCTCCGCGGCAGGAGGGTTACTGCGTACAACGCAACGAGCCAGGCTACCAGCAGCGGCAAGCGCGGCTCGACGAGCGTGATCGAGGCGCGGGCAGCTGGCATGACGAGGACGCTACGGCGAACCACCGACAAGCGCTGGAGCCGTCCACAGCCGCCCGATCCATGCACAGGGCAGACTTCGGGGATGACCTCCGCGCCCAGACGTGCCGTCAGTGGTCGGCGGCGGCTGGCGATCGCCTCGTTCCGCGCCTCGAGGGACGGCCGGATCTACACCCGGCTCACCATCGACGCGACACCGGTGCTCGACTACCTCGAGCGGGCACGGGCCCGTACCGGCGTCCAGGTCACCCTCACCCACGTCGTCGCCGCTGCCCTGGCCAGGGCGATCCACGACGTCCCGGAGGTACGGGCCCGTGTCGTGCTCGGCCGGCCGCTGCCCTTGGCGAACTGCGCGATCAGCTTCACCGTCGACGTCGACGGTGGCGCCGACCTGGCGCCGGTCAGGGTGGACCACGCCGACCGCAAGACGCCTGCGGAGATCGCCGCCATCGTGCGGCCGGCCGTCGATCGGGTGCGCAGCGGAGCCGACCAGGCCCACGACCGGGGCGCGACCTGGGTCCGGCGGCTGCCGTGGTGGGGGCTACGGGCCGGCCTGGCGGTGGCGGGGTTCGTCTTCTCCGGCCTGGGCCGGCCGGCGTTCGGCCAGTCCGCCTTCCCGCTCGGCGCCGCCCTCGTCTCCAACGTCGGCCCGCTCGGCCTTGACGAAGCCTTCCTGGCGCCGCTGCCGATGGCCCGGGTCCCGCTCTACCTGGCCGTCGGTGCCGTACGCGACGCGGCCATGGTGGTGGACGGAGAGCTCGCCGTACGGCCACAGGTGGTGCTCGTCGCGACCGGCGACCACCGGCTGATCGACGGCGCGCACGCCGGCCAGGTGGTCGTGATCCTGCGCGACCTGCTCGCCCACCCGGACCGCCTCGACCTCCCCTGGGGCCCGCGGTCCTAGCTGTCCTGTCGGCGCGGGGTGTGATGATGTCCTCGTGCGCATCGCGACCTGGAACGTCAACTCCGTCACCGCCCGGCTGCCGCGGTTGCTGGACTGGCTCGAGAACACCGCGCCGGACGTGCTGTGCCTGCAGGAGACCAAGGTCGCCGAGGACGGCTTCCCCCGTACGGAGGTCGAGGGGCTCGGCTACGAGGTGGCGCTGAACGGCGACGGCCGCTGGAACGGCGTGGCGATCATCTCGCGGATCGGGCTCAAGGACATCAGGCCTGGGCTGACCGGCCAGCCCGGCTTCCCGACCCCGGAGGTCCAGGAGACCCGGGCGATCGGCGCCACGTGCGGGCCGCTACGGGTCTGGTCGGTGTACGTGCCGAACGGCCGCACACCCGAGGACCCGCACTACCCGTACAAGCTGGAGTGGCTCGAGGCGCTGCGCGCGACGGTCGCTCCCGAGGTCGGGACGGGCGCCCCGTTCGTGGTCTGTGGCGACTTCAACGTCGCCCCCACCGACGCGGACGTGTGGGACCCCAGGCTGTTCGTCGGCGCGACGCATGTCACGCCGGCCGAGCGCGAGGCGCTTGCCCGGCTGCGCGAGCTCGGGCTCAACGACATCGTCGGCCGGCCGCTCAAGTACGACACCCCTTTCACCTACTGGGACTACCGGGCCGGCAACTTCCACAAGAACTTCGGCATGCGGATCGACCTGGTCTACGCTGATGCGCTGTTCACCGCTGCCGTGACCGACGCCTACGTCGACCGCGACGCCCGCAAGGGCACCGGGCCGTCCGACCACGCGCCGCTGGTCGTCGACGCCGACCTGTAGGGACTCGAGGGCAGGGTGAGCCAGGGTGAGCATGGAACCGGAGGGGTCCCTGTCCCCGGTGGCGGCCCTCGTGATCGGCTACCTGACCGGCAGGGCAGCGGGGGTGCACCCCACCGAGCTCGGGCAGGTGCTGGGGCTGTCCCGGAGGACGGTCGGTGAAGCCCTCGACGAGCTGCTGACCGGCGGCTGGGTGATCCGCTCCGAGGAGGAGATCCGGCCGGGCCAGGCGGCCTCACCGGCGACGCGGCAGCAGCCCGGCACCCGCGGAGCGCTGGAGTACGAACGCTGGCAGCGGCAGACGCTGGCCACGATCGTCCCCAGCGAGCCGGTCCCCGGAGCGGACCTGCAGGTCCGTCGTGGCCAGGCGGCCGTACGGGAGGAGCTCGGCAGCCTCTACCTGAGCGCTGCCACCGAGGTGCTGTCGGTCACCCCGCGGCCATTGGTCCAGACCCGGTCCGACGAGCGCAACCAGCGAGCCCTCGCCCTGATCCGGCGGACAGAGGTGACGTTTCCGAGGCGCGGGGTCAACGGGGTCTGGCTGAGCCACACCGACCACCTGCGCAACCCGGCCAACCGCGACGTGCTGCATCGGACGTTGCTGGCCGGCGAACGGCTGCACTCTGCGCCCAACATCGTCACCCGGCTGGTGATCGTCGACCGCAAGGTCGCTGTCGTGCCGCTCGACCCTGAGCGACACGACGCCGGTGCCCTGGTTCTGCGCGCGCCGGACGTGATCGACGGCCTGTTGGCGATGTTCCACGGCATGGTTGAGGGGGCTCGCCGGCTGCACGCCGACGCTTTCGTGAGCCCCCTCGAGCGGCGGGTGCTGCATCTGCTCGCCGGGGGAGCCAAGGACGAGGCCATCGCCCGCGAGCTCGCAGTCTCGGCCCGCACCGTACGGAGGATCATCTCCGGCCTGCTCGTCAGGTCGGGCGCGGAGAGCCGCTTCCAGCTCGCGCTGCACGCGCTCCAGGTCGGCTGGTTGACCGCGGACGACGTCACCCGGGAGCTGACATGGCGGCGGGCCCCGCACCGTGAGGGGCCCGCCGGCCGGCTGCCCTGACGCGGCAAGGGCCGGGCGACCAGGGCAGTGTCCCGAGCTCCGGGCGCCCCCAGTGCGGCCGGCGGGATCACGCTTCGCACCGTAGGCAACCTGCCGCCCGTCGGGAAGAGCCGTGTCCGGTTGCGGCCAAGACCTTGACTGGCGGCTGCGTCGACGCTAGGCGATCTGGGACCTCGCGGGACGACAGGAAGTCGCGCGAAGGGCGCGATCCCGCGGGCTAACCTGGCTTCATGCTCATCGGTGCCCACGTCGATCCCGAAACCCCGCTCGTCGCCGCCGAAGAACGCAGAGCCGACGTCGTGCAGTTCTTCCTCGCCGATCCACAGAGCTGGAAACGCCCCGTACCAAGGAAAGACGCCGACGAGCTGCGAGCCTCGGACATCGCGATCTACGTCCACTCGCCGTACGTGATCAACGTCGCCAGTCCCAACAATCGGGTACGGGTCCCCAGCCGCAAGATCATCGACGAGCATGCCCAGGCGGCAGCGGCCATCGGTGCCCGCGGTCTCGTCGTGCACGGCGGCCACGTCGGCAAGGACCAGGACCCGGCGGACGGCTTCGACAACTGGCGCAAGACGTTCGAGCGGGCCTCCTACCCGCTGCCGATCCTGATCGAGAACACGGCGGGTGGCGACAACGCCTGCGCCCGGCGGCTCGAGGACATCGCCCGGCTGTGGGACGCGGTCGGCCACTTCGGCGCCGGCTTCTGCCTCGACACCTGTCACGCGTTCGCCGCCGGCGAGGAGCTGCTCGACATCGTCGACCGGGTCAAGGCGATCACCGGGCGGATCGATCTGGTCCACCTCAACGACTCCAAGGACCCGTTCGAGTCCGGTCGCGACCGGCACACCAACGTCGGCACCGGCAGCATCGACCCCGAGCTGCTGCTTGCCGTCGTGCGGTCCGCTGATGCCCCGGTCATCTGCGAGACCCCGGGTGGCCGCGACGGTCAGGCGGCCGACATCGCCTTCCTGACAAGCAGTCTCGGTCAGCCCTAGCGCGCACCGGGGCTAGCCGACCCAGCCACCGCCGGTGAAAGCGATGACGTACGTGACCATCAGGGCGGGCGCCACCGTGAGATAGGCGCGGTGCACCCAGTCCCGCCGCAGCGAGGCCCGCGCCAGCAGCAGCCACAACGGCCACCAGAGCAGCGTTGCCCTGCCGACCGACAGATAGAAGCTGGACAGGGCAAAGGCCAGGACCTGGATCCCCACATAGGCGGTCTCGCCCCACCGCCGGTGCCGCATCAGCACGACGGTCAGCACGAGACCCACTGCCACTGCGACGATCTCCTGCCCGAAGGCCCACGCGTACGGCGCCGGTTGGGTCACGTCGCGGGCTGCCGACAAGGTCGCCGACAGCGCGTCCCACGGCCAGGTGAGGTGCCGGTTCCACGGCGACGCCGCCTGCGCGTGAACCCAGGCCAGCCAGTCGCCGGTGAGGTGCTCGAGATAGCCGAAGTAGCCGGCCGTCACCAGGAACGGCAGCAGCAGCCACGCCGACGAGGCGTCGAGCAGCGGCCTGCCGGCCCGGTGCCTGGTCACCAGATGTTCGACCAGCAAGGCGATCCCGAGGAAGACACCGGTGATCCGCACCGTCGCGGACAGGCCGGCGAGCACGCCGGCCATGGCCCAGTTGGCCCTCCTCGCCGCCAGCCAAGCCGGCAGCGCCAGAGCCAGGAACAGCGACTCGGAGTAGCCCGCGGCCAGGAAGACCGCGAACGGTGAGAGCACCAGGTAGAGCACGGCACGCCCAGGCAGCTCGGCATCGGAGCTCTCGTACGCAGCCAGCCGCGCAAGTGCCATGACAGCAACGGATCCGGCGGCAGCGGACACCGCCAGCGCAGCCAGCGTCCAGTTGCGGACGACGACGTGGACGACCCGCAGCAGGGCGGGCTCGCCGGGGAAGAAGGCCACGATGCCGGGCTGGCCGCGCAGCAGGGGCGGATAGCCGGTCCGCGCGATCTGCACGTAGTAGTCGGCGTCCCAGTGCTGCCAGCGCGCGACCAGGGCCGCCCAGCCGCCGGCGACGGAGTCACGCAGGACGTGTGCCGCGACGATGGTCAGCAGCAGCAGGGTCACCCGGCTGAGCCACCAGACCGTGAGCGCGGCCCGCCGGTCGGGCGCAGTGGCGCTAGACAGCGACCAGCGCGTCGTCACCCACCAGTCCGTCCGTCTCGGCGTCGTCCTCGTCGTCCTCCTGGTCGCCGTCGAGGATCCCACCGGCCGGGTCGTCCATGCCGGAGCGCCGTACGACGTCGTACTCCGGCCGCAGGATGTCCCGCACGACCAGCGCCATCAGGACCAGCAGCATCGCGTCCCGGATCCAGACCGCGGTGAAGAACCACATCTCGCCGATGCCCTGCGAGCCGTTGTTCCCCTTGTCCACGTTGACGAAGTAGTAGAACCGCGTCACCACGACCATCAGCTCGGTCAGCTGCCAGACCAGCAGCAGCCGCCAGCGCGGGATCGCCAGCACCACGACAGGGAGGTACCAGAGCGCGTACTGGGGTGAGAACACCTTGTTGGTCAACAGGAACACGGTCAGGATCAGGAACAGCACCTGCGGCACGCGGGGACGGCGGCGGGCCCGGAGGACGAGCAGGGCGATCAGCCCGATCCCGACGATGAGGCAGCCGGCCACCAGCTCGTTCAGGGCGTCGCTCGCCCCGGTCGATGACGCGAGCACCGTACGGGCGACGCCATCAGCCCCGACGTGGGTGGGCAGCACCTTGTCGAGCTGGAACCACAGCGAGTCCCAGTCGGCGGCCCGGGTCTGGTTGAGGACCCAGAACGTCTCCCAGTTCTTCCGGTACAGGATGATGATCGGCAGGTTGACCACCGACCACGACACAGCACCGCCGAAGAGCACGACCGACCACTCGTGCAGCTTCTTGGAGCGCAGGCAGAGCAGGAGCAGCGCACCGAGCAGCGCGAGCGGATAGAGCTTGGTGGCAACCCCGAGGCCGATCAGCACACCGCAGGTCAGCGGCCGGCCGCGGGCCCAGGCGAGCATCGCGAACCCGGTGAACGCCGCCGCCAGCAGGTCCCAGTTGGTGTAGATGTGGAACAGCAGCAGCGGCGAGAACGCAAAGAGCGCCGCGTCCCACGGCCGACGGCCGGCCAGCTTGACCGTCGCCGCCGCCAGCAGGATGGCGGCACCGCCGAGGATCCCGGCGTTGATGGTGAAGAACCACTGCGAGCGGTACTGCTGGGGTGCGAGGTCGGCGGCACGGGCTGCGACCTCCATCACCGCGCCCATGACCACGGGGTACTCCACCGCATGGTCCCGGTACGGGACCTTGTCGATGTTCAGCTCCTCCGAGTAGTAGAGGGCGTAGATGTCGGAGTAACACAACCGGGTGTACTGGTACTCGTGGCTGTAGCCGTGCGTCATGCACGAGGCCTTCTGCACCCAGCCGAACGTCGCCGTCACGGCCGTGCCCATCGTGATGATCACCAGGATGCTGAACAGCCACCGGTTGACGACCCCGTGCCGGCCGAGCGGGCCGCCGAGCACGGTGCTGCCGCCGGCGATGAACGGGTCGTCGTGCGTCGGCGCCACCGGGGTGGCGTACTCGGCGGGCGGCCGGCTGTCATACGAGGTCATGCGCGGCATCCTCCCGCATCTCGGCCGGCGGCGGGTCGGGGGTCCACCGCGAGTCGCCGAGGACTTCGGTACGGGACCCGGTTCACCCGACGCTGGCGCCGGCAGCCGCCGGCGAGGTCACCCCGGCCCCGGCGGCGGGCGGCCCCGACGCCGGTGGTGGCGCGGCCGTCGTGGTCGGCGGTGCCTGGGACGGTGGAGGCGCTGCGCTGGTGGTCGGCGCAGCGGACGTCGTGGTGACCGGAGCCGCTGTCGTCGTCGGTGCAGCGCTGGTCGTTGCGGGCTTGGTCTTGGTCGGCTTGGGCGAGGCGCTGGTCTTGGACGGTGTCGGCGTCGCGCTGGGCGTCGTCGGCGACGGGCTGACCGTGCTGGGCGCCTTGGGCCCGGCGTAGTACGCCGGCGGCGGGAACTGGACGACCGCCTTGCCGTTCATCGCCTGCGTCATGAACTGCTGGAAGATCTGCGCCGGCAGCGTGCCGCCGAACACGCCGGACTGGAAGCCGGGGATGTCGGTCAGCGGCGTCACCGTTGCCGCGTGGCCGACCCAGACGGCGGTGACCAGCTGGCCGTTGTTCTTGGCCGGACCGGTGCACCCGATGAACCAGGCGTTGGTGTTGTTCTGCGTGGTCCCGGTCTTGCCGGCCACCGGGCGGTTGCCGAGGCCGGCGGCCTTGGCCGTGCCGCCGGTGACCACCTGCTGCATCGCGTAGGTGAGGTCGGCTGCCACGGCCGGCTGGATCCGCAGCGTCGCGTGCGGGTTGCTGGTGTAGAGGCTGTCGCCCTTGCGGGTCTTCACGGAGCGGACGATGAACGGTGTCACCTGCCGGCCGCCGTTGCACAGGGTCCCGTACCCGACGGCCTGGTCGATCGGGTGCACCGGATAGACGCCGAGGGCGATCCGGTCGGTGGTCAGACCCGCGTCCGACAGTGGTACCGACTCCGGGATGCCGGCCTGGTGTGCGGTTGTGGCGACGTTGTTGACGCCGGTCTGCTTGGCCAGTGGCACGAAGATCGTGTTGATCGACAGCGCCAGCGCCTTGTCCAACGGGCAGTCGTTGCAGACCTCTCCGCTGTCGTTGTGCACGTCCGGGCCCGGCGGGTCGGGCAGGACCGCCGGTCCGTTCATCCGGGTGAGGATGCCGGCGGTCTGGCTGCCCTCGGCCGCCGCCAGGACGTACGGCTTGAAGGACGAGCCCGGTTGGAACATGCCCTGGGTCGCCAGGTTGACGCAGCCGCCCTGGCGCACCGTGCAGCTGCTGGTGGACGTGCCGCCCTGACCGCCGTACAGCGCCCTGATCGCCCCGTCGCTCGGCTGCATCGCCACCAGCGCGCCGACCGGCGGGTTCGTGGTCTTGAGCCCCTTGACCAGGTTGTTCAGCTTGTCGTCCTCGGCCTTGATCGCCGCAGCCTGCGCGTTCTTGTCGATCGTGGTGACGATGACGGTGCCGAGGGCCAGCGCGTTCTCATCGGTCACATGCGCAGCGACCTCCTTCTGGACCGCGTCCAGGACGAAGGCGTCGGGTCCGGTCACCAGCTGAGGCACGTACTTGATGACCTGCTTGATCGGGTACACGGTCGCGTCACGCTGCGCCTGGGTGAGCCAGCCCTTCTTGACCATGCCGTCCATCACGTAGTTCCAGCGGGTCTTCGAGGCCGTGAGATGGACCAACGGGTCGTAGTACGACGGGCGCTGGATGGCGGCGGCCAGCACGGCACCCTCGGCCACCGTGAGCTTGCCGACGTCCTTGCCGAAGTAGGCGAGGGCAGCCGCCTGGATGCCGTTGGAGCCGCGGCCGAAGTAGATCGTGTTCAGGTAGTCGGTCAGGACGCTGTCCTTGGACCGGGTCTGGGTGAGCTTGACCGCGATGACGACCTCGCGCAGCTTGCGGGACAGCGTCCGCTGCTGGGTGAGGTAGGCATTCTTGGCGAACTGCTGGGTGATCGTCGACCCACCCTGCACCGACCCACCGGTCGCGTCCTTGATGACCGCCCGGGCGATGCCCGTGATCGAGATTCCCGGTTCGCTGAAGTAGTTGCGGTCCTCGGCGGAGAGCACCGTCTCCCAGACCGGTTTGGGGATCTGGGCGAACGTCACGTCGACCCGGTTGGAAGCGCCGATGTTGCCGAGCAGACTGCCGTCCGAGTAGAGCACCGTGGTGGCCTGCGAGATCGCGACGGCCTTCGCCTGGGGAATCGGGGTGCTGAACCACAGGTAGGCCACCCCCGCCGCGACGACGACGAACCCGGTCAGGCAGGTGACCCAGACCATCCGCCAGGTCGGAGTGAAGCGGCGCCATCCGGTACGCGGCTGCTTGGCCTTCTTCTTCGCACCGACCGGGGGCTGGGCAGCAGCGCCCGCGGATCCCGTACCGGAGGACCTCGGGGTCGCCGGACGTGATCCGCCAGGGGAGGCGGGACGTCGGCGGGGCGGCTGCTGGGGCGGGGGAGGGATGCTCACGCGGGCCTTCGTGCCCTGGTCAGGTCTAGTCCGAAACGGAGTTCGACCGCAGGGCTCGGCTCACTCCTCCGCTGCCCGGCGTCGGGCCCGGCGGACGGGTTGCCGCTCGCCGGTCCCCACAACGTACGAGGTGATGACGTGGTTCCACGAACAGCTCTTACACACTTCTACGACGTAGACGGAGAGCTCCGCGTAGACGTCCTCGAGCCGGTCGAGCTCCCGCGACGGGCGGGCCCGGCCGCTGGACTCACCCAGCTCGTCGCCGTAGACGTAGGTCACCTGGGTCAACGGGTGCTGCTTGCAGACCGGGCAGCTGCGGTCCGTGGGCTCGCCGTGGTACCTGGCCGCCCTGAGCAGGTAGGGATGGGCGTCGCACGCCTCGAGCGCGGACACCTTTCCGGAGAACAAGCCGGCCAACGTCGCCCGCCGAGCGAGCGAGTAGTCGATGACCGAGCGAACGGATCGAGCCACCAATCCACGGTACGCCGCGCTCGTCCCGTACGGCGCCCGAGTCACCGCGCCCCTCACCGTCCCCCCACGTGCCGCCACCTGGCGCGAGTTGTGGCGTGTCGTACGGCGTGTCCCGCCACCTGGCGCGAGTGCCGCCCCCACGTCCCGCGCACCGGAGTCGGCCGGCGTTCGGGTGGCGTTCGCCGAATCGCCTGCTATCGTCTCGATGTATCGGTTCGATACATCGAACTCACGACAACGGCGAACCAACACGACAGGGCGAGGCAGACATGAGCAAGAAGCGGGGTGGCGTCCTCGAGCTCGCCGTCCTCGGCTTGCTCCAGGAGGCCCCGCTGCACGGGTACGAGCTGCGCAAGCGGCTGAACACCCTGCTCGGCAGCCTACGTGCCCTGTCCTACGGCTCCCTCTACCCGGCGTTGCGCGACATGCAGACAGCCGGCTGGATCGCCGAGGACCTCCCGGACGAGACGGACACCCCCTCGGCGGCCCCGGCCCTGACCGGCCGGCGCGGCAAGGTCGTCTACAAGCTGACCGCCGACGGCAAGGAGCGGTTCGCCGACCTGCTGAGCGAGGCCGGGCCGGCCGCCTGGGAGGACGAGAACTTCGGCGTCCACTTCGCCTTCTTCGGCCAGACCGACGCCGAGGTCCGGATGCGCATCCTCGAGGGAAGGCGCAGCCGGCTGGAGGAGCGGGCCTACGGCGTACGGGCCTCGATGGCCCGGACCCGGGAGCGCCTCGACTCCTACACCACAGAGCTTGCCAAGCACGGCCTCGAGTCCGCGGAGCGCGAAGTGCGCTGGATCGAGGAGCTCATCGCGAGTGAGCGAAACAGAGACACGACCAGCACATCCCACACGAGTCAGAACAAAGGAGCAGACGCATGAGCACCAGCTCAGGCCGCATCCGCGTAGCCATCGTCGGCGTCGGCAACTGCGCATCGTCGCTGGTGCAGGGCGTCGAGTACTACC
>JAWWOM010000079.1:0-8081 GCA_033851655.1 Frankiales bacterium | reverse complement strand
CCGCCCTCGCGCCGGCGCGCTGGATGCTGCGGATCACCCGCCGGGCGATCTCACCCCTGTTGGCCACCAGAACCGTCTCGAACACTGCGGTACCGACCCTTCGTCCCGTCACCGTGGCTGCTGTCCCGCGTGGCCCCGCCTCCGCGGGCCACCACCAGGGGAGACTAGCGGCGTGGCTCTGGTGACGGTCGTCCTGGTCCTCGCAGCGCTGCTGGGTGCCGCGGCGGGCGGGCGGCCGGCTGCGCTCTCGCGGGTTCCCCTGACCGGCTGGCGGCTGCTCGCCGGCGCCACCGTGTGCCAGCTCGGCGGGTCGGTCATCGCCCGTACCGCCGGGTGGTCGGCGGCCTACGAGGCCGGGTCGGTCACGGCCGTGCTGCTGCTCACCGGGTTCCTGGTCAGCAACACCAGGCTGCCGGGCGTCCCGTTGATCGCGGCCGGCCTGCTGCTCAACCTGGCCGCCGTCCTGGCCAACGGCGCGATGCCGGTCTCGCGGTGGGCGGCCGGGCGGGCCGGCGTCGACCTCACCGGCATCGCCGCCGGGCTCGACGCCCGGCACGTGGTCGCCACCTCGGCCACGAGCCTGCGCCCGCTCACCGATGTCGTGCCAGCGCCGATGCCGTGGTTCCCCGAGGTGGTCAGTCCCGGCGACGTGCTGGTCGCCGCCGGACTCGGCCTGCTCCTGGTGACTGCGCTGTGCTGGGATCAGATCGGGCGGCGCAGCGGCGGCAACGCCGTGACCGGCAACCCGGAGGACACCGTACGGGACACGACCCGGGCCAGCGCCTCGACGACCCGGGGGTCGTACTCGTAGGCCATCCCCAGCCGCAGCCGCTCCAGCGCGTCCGCCCGGCACCGGGCGTCCTCCGGAGCCACCGACACCAGGTCGTCGTAGGCACTCGCCGCTTTGATGATCCGGCTCGCGACCGGGAGCGTGTCATCGGCGGGACGCCGGTTGCGGCGGTACGGGTCCGACTGCCGCTCGACGATCACCGCGACGGTGCCCAGCGTGCCGCTGCTACGGATGATCTCCGCGCCCATCGCGGCGATCCGCTTGCGCTCGGCCGGCGGGACCGTCAGCGTCGAGCCGCGCGGGATCGGCTCGGCGAGCGAGAGCTGCCCGATGTCGTGCATCAGCGCCGCGTACTCGAGGTCGAGCAGCTCGGTCTCGGTCAGCCCGACCTCCCGGCCGGTGGCGACGGCGAGGCCCGAGACCCGGATCGAGTGACCGTCCTGGACGTAGCCGCCCACCTCGGTGATCTTGGACAGGGCGCGGATGGTCTGCCGGTACGTCGACCGGATCTGGGCGTAGCGGCGGAACGAGAACTGCGTGGTCAGCAGCGGCAGGATCAGCACCGGCAGCGCGTACCAGCCCATCAGGTTGGACGCGAGCGCGATCAGCATGCCGGTGGCAGCGACGGCGGACCCGAGGCTGGCGATGGCCTGGGCCTCGTCCCGGACAGCCGCGCGCAGCGGCGTGCCGCTGTGGATCGCCCGGTCGGCGGAGGCGATCATCAGGTCGAGGGCACCGGTCACCGCCACGGCTGCGACCATGAGCGGGACCAGAGCTCCGGACTTGGCCGGGTGGGGACCGAGGTTCGCCCTCGCGATGAGCCAGTGGAACGCGGCGGCGCCCGCGGCCACGGCCAGCAGCTGCCTGCCCAGCACGTCGATGTTGCTCGACCGGCCGGCGAGGCGGTGCAGCAGCGCTGCCGCGGACACGGCCAGACCCTGCACGGCGACCACGAGGAGGACCGGCGGCGAAACATCGGTCGTGCCCATCGCGAAGAGCAGGCCGTAGCCGATGGCTGCCGCGAGCGAGATCGGCGACACCTCGCGGTCGCCTGGCAGTGTGATCCGGGCCAGCTCACCGACGAAGATCAAGGCCCCGAACGCGCAGCCGACCGCCAGCTGGTCGGGCCCGGCACCCCTCACCAGCATGATCACCAGCCCGGCGGCGGCCAGGCCGAACCCCGCCCAGACCACGGGGTGTTCGCGCACCCTGGCGATCATGACTCGGTTTCGACGGAGCTGTACGCCGACACCTTCCGCGGCGCGGGCACGCCGTCGGACGACGGGGACGTGAGGTCGGCCGATGCGGGCGGAGCGGCCGGCAGCGGCAGCCGGGGCTGATCGGCACCCTGCACCTGCCAGCCGTACGTCCGCAGGGCGTTGGTCATGGCCTCGACCATCGCCGGGTCGAACTGGACGCCGGCGCAGGCCACGAGCTCGTCCATCGCCGACTCGATCGACATCGCCGGCCGGTACGAACGGTTGGACGTCATCGAGTCGAAGGCGTCCGCCACCATGATCACCCGCGCGAACTCGGGGATCGCCATGCCCTTGAGCCCCAGCGGATAGCCCTTGCCGTCCATCCGCTCGTGGTGGTGGTAGATGCCGCTGAGCGCCTCCTGGAGGAACTCGATGTCGCCCAGCATCTCCAGCCCGCGGGCCGGGTGGGAACGGACCGCGTCCGCCTCGGGAACGGTGAGCCGGCCCTGCTTCTGCAGGACCCGGGTCGGCACGCCCATCTTGCCGACGTCGTGGAGCATGCCGGCGTACCGCAGCGCCTGGACCTTGTCGTCCCGCAGCCCCAGCTGGCGGGCGATCAGCACCGAACCACCCGCCACCCGCTCCGAGTGTCCGCGGGTGTAGTGGTCCTTGGTCTCCACCGCCTGGATCAGCGCGGCGACGGTCGCGTCGTAGGCCCTGCGCTGGTCGATGAAGTTGGCGAACGTGGTCCGGGTCACCACGAGCGGGATCAGCAGCAGGATCGCGGTGGCCGGACCGAAGTTCTCCCACAGCGCCGCCATGAGCAGGCTGAGGAACCCGTACGCGAAGTAGGGGCTGCTGGTCCAGGGAATGGCTTTCTTCCACATCGCACGCCCGGACCACGGCTGGGTGAGACAGACGATGCCCAGCACCAGCAGGTGGTTGACCAGGGAGTAGGCGACGACCACCGCGACCACGACCGGGATCACCCGGGGGAAGTCGCTCTGGTCCAGGTGCTTGACCGGCCCGTCCAGCCAGACGTAGACCAGGCCGGCTGCGCCACCGGAGATGGCGTACTGGGCGGCGTTGAAGGCCCGCTTCACCAGTGGCTGACCGCCGGAGGTGTACAGCAAGGCGCCCGCAGCCGCCGCGAAGACGCCGCCGGAGGCGCCGGTGACGAAGACAGCGGCAATGGCCACCACGAAACCGAGGCTGACGGCCAGGGACACGTCGCTGTCGACGTCGGACAGGCTGCTGCAGGCAACAGCCACCGCGCAGAGCCCCAGGAGGGTCCACGCCCCGTGGACGCGCGGCAGCGCGAAGCCGCCGACGACGAGGCCGGCGGCCACCACGGCGCAGACATAGGTCCGCGCAGCTCTGGACAGCGCTGTCATGGCGAGACGTTCCCGGGGAAGAGAGCGAGGCCAAGAGAGCGGGACGGGGACCGGCAGGTTGCTTTCTTCATGACCAACGGACGCTGGTCTTCGCGGTCAGAATGTGCTCGACCATGGTGCCCAGTGCAGTCGCAATGCTCTTCAAGTTGTGCTTCGCCTCCACGGCATCAAGTCACGAGCCCGCTAGGTGCTCGTGCGCGATCCGCTCCGCTCGGAGGTTGTGCCGTGCCTTACGGGGGTCCTGCCGGTCCCGATCCCGCCCTCTTCAGTTGTCAACGTAGTGCGTGGTCTGTCCGGGCCGCCGGACTTTGCCGAGAGCAGACCCGAAACCGGCCGCCGTTGGCCGGACCCAGCACACAAGTACCGCCCCGACGACGCCGCTTTGGTGCGGTGGTCTGCAGCGCCGCAGGCCGGTACGTTGCCGAGTGAATCTGTTGCGCTCACTCTGCGTCAAGTGGTTGGCCACTATTCGCTGTCGTTATCAGCAGTATTCCCGCGTCACTCTGATGCCTAATGTGTCCGTTCGGGCAGGTCAGCGACAATTCGGGCACAGATTCACCCGTACGGGCTAACGCCGGATCGTGTCCGGCGGGCGACTGGCCGCGCCGGACCTCTAGGCTGTGCCACAGCAGCAGTCGAGCCACCGATCCGAGGGACCACCGCCGTGACGTCATCGCAGCCCGGCACCGACGATCCGGCCGGCCGCCCGCCCGGGTCCGCCCTCCTTGCAGCCCTCGTCGGCCCGCTGCTCGACGCCAGGTCGCAGCCGGCGGCGGCGGAGTTCGACCGGCTGATCAGCGCCGCCGTGGCCTCAGGCGGGATCGACCAGGCGCTCGCCCGCCAGCTGCGCTTCTGGCAGCGCGCCTCGGTGCACGAGCTGGCCGACCATGTCCGGACGGTGCTCCCCGCCGTGCTCCCGGTGGCGATGACCGCAGTGACGGCCTCGGCCGCCGAGGCCGACGCCTCCGCGGTTGCCGCCGAGGCGGCCTGGCAGACCAAGGACACCAAGCACGGCAAGCGCCCCGCCGTAGCGCCGACTGGTCCAGACCGCGGTGCCGAGGCCCAGCCGGACGTCGTAGTCTCAGCAGCGGACGGGATCGCCATCGACACAGCGCCCGCCGGCGACGACACCCAAACCGCCGCTGCCGACAGCAACACGCACCTTCGTCGCCGGATGTTCGTCGCCGGCCTCACCAGCACCGCCTGAGGAGACCCATGACCGCGTTGCGCCTGCTACCTGAGCTCGAGGACGCCCTCCGGCAGATCCCGGGAGTACGTGCGGCCAGCGTGGTCACCGGGCCGGACGCCCAGCCGACCGAGATCCACGTCCTGGCCGACCGGGCCAAGCCGGCCAAGCAGGTGGTCCGCGACATCCAGTCCCTCGCCATGGCCCGGTACGACCTCGACATCGACCACCGCATCGTGAGCGTCGTCCAGATCGACGACGGCGACGGCCCGGCCCTTCGCCTCGCCGTCACCCCGTCGGACGGCCTTGCCGGCGCTGAGGGCTCGGACACGATCGACGTGACCGATGGGGCGGCCACCCCGGTCGGCGAGATCGCGCCACGGCCCCTGGTCGAAGCCGTGGTCGTCCGCACCAGCCACGCCGAGGCCGAGATCACGGTCACCCTCGCGTTCGGGGGTGACGTCTTCGTCGGCAGTGCCAGCGGTTCCTCCGCCATCGCCTCGCGACCCAGGCTGGTCGCGCGGGCGACCCTGGATGCCTTGGGCGAGCTGCTGGGCACGCCGGCGGACATCGAGCACTCGACGGTCATCCCGGTCGGCTCGCGTGCGGTCGCGGTCAGCGTGCTGCAGGTGCAAGCGCCCCGTACCGGGGAGCAGGTCCTCTCCGGCAGTGCTGTCGTGCGCGGCGACGAGGCCGACGCGGTGGCCCGCTCGGTGCTCGACGCGCTCAACCGGCGACTGATCGGCTGACCCCGGGTCAGGCGGTGTGAGAGGATCTGTGCTTACACCCCGCAGGCACCCGCAGTTGTCGGGTGAGTTTGCGTACCGACACGAGCGAGGAGCACGCCATGGCCAAGAAGGGCCGCAGGCGTCGGGCACGGGCGAAGAAGAAGGCCAACCACGGCAAGCGTCCGAACGCCTGACCCGGCACACACCGGAGACAGCAGACGGCGGCGGGGATCCTCGGATCCTCGCCGCCGTTGTCGTGCACCGGCTACTCCGAGACGACCTCGACCGTCTGGGTGATCTCGATCCGGACCTGCTGGATGCGGGCCAGCACCCGCATCTTGAGTGCCTCAGGGGCCACCTCGGACCCGCAGCTGCGCGCGACCATGGCGTTGACGTGCTGCTCGAGGCCGTACTGCCTCAGGCACGGCCCGCACTCGTCGAGGTGCTGCTTGATGGCGTTGCAGTCGTGTTCGTCGGCCTCGGAGTCGAGGTAGAGGTAGACCTTGTCCAGGACCTCACGACAGTCGGTCTCGTGCGGGTTGCCGCAGCTCATCGCCCTGCCTCCGAGGACATCGTCGAACCAGCGTCGACCGGGCCACCGTCGGACGTGCCGTCCGGACGAATGAGTCCGCGTTCGATCGCGTACTCCTGCAGCCGGTCGCGCAAGCCACGGCGTCCTCGGTGCAGGCGGGACATCACGGTGCCGATCGGCGTTCCCATGATGTCCGCAATCTCTTTGTACGAGAAGCCCTCGACATCGGCGAGGTAGACCGCCATCCGGAAGTCCGCGGGCAGGTCCTGCAACGCCTCCTTGACGTCGGAGTCCGGCAGGTGGTCGAGCGCCTCGACCTCGGCGGAACGCAGCCCGCGCGAGGTGTGCGACTCGGCCTCGGCGAGCTGCCAGTCCTGGATCTCCTCGGTGGGGGACTGCAGCGGCTGGCGCTGCTTCTTGCGATAGGTGTTGATGAACGTGTTGGTCAGGATGCGGTAGAGCCACGCCTTGAGGTTGGTGCCCTCCTGGAACTGGTGGAACGCAGCGAACGCCTTGGCGAAGGTCTCCTGCACCAGGTCCTCGGCGTCAGCCGGGTTGCGGGTCATGCGCAGTGCGGCAGCGTAGAGCTGGTCGAGGAACGGCATGGCCGTCTCCTCGAACCGCGCATTGCGCTGCTCAGGGGTCTCAGTAGTGAACGGTCCCACCTCCTCGGCGCCCCGCTCGGTCCCGTGGTGGGGCACGAGCGCGCTCTGGCGCCGCTCGAAGGATACGCCCGGAGAGAGCCGTTCGTTCCTGCGGGGAGCCGGTCCACAGGGCTGCCCAGCCCGTCCGGCTGGACGACGCGGCTGCTGCCCCGAGCGGTCTCGTGTCGGGACTCCCGACACGTCGGGACTGCTCATCGATCCTCCGGAGGTCCGGCGTGGTCACCGTTGGCAGGAAGAACATCCGCCGCACGTCCCGCGATTCCCGCGCTGACCAGCAGATTTTCAGCGGCTTCTGGTACGGGCCCGCAACCAGGGCGCCACCGCGGCCCCGACGGCGGCCAGGCTCTGCGCAGTCGTCGTCGGGTCGGCCTTGCGGGTACGGAACGAGTGGTCGGCGTCGGCGACCTCCACCACCTCGACCACCGCGCCGACCGCGCGGTCGCCGATGGCTGTCCTGAGCTCAGCCGCACTGCCGAAGGGGTCCCTGGCGCCCTGGACGACCAGCGAGGGGACGCCGGCGCCGGTCAGCTCGTCGAGTCGGCTCACCAGCGGACGCCCCGGCGGAGCGAGCGGAAAGGCCAGCGCGAGCAGCCCTGCCGCACCGGCGCCCGCTGCCGTGCGAGCCGCAACCCGTGCGCCGCTGCTGCGGCCGCCGACGAGCAGCGGCAGCCGGTCGGAAATCCCTGGTAGGTCGCCGATTCCGGCGAGCAGGGCGGCGAACGCCTGGTCGAGCTGGCCGGCCGGCGCCGGCGCCCTGCGGCCCTGCACCCGGTACGGTTGACGCACGCGGAGCACCGCGACACGTTCCGGCAGGGCCGCGTCCCGTACGACGAGCAGGTCCGGTGCGTCGATGTCGCCGCCGGCGCCGTGGCCGAGCACGAGCACCGCCAGCGGCCGCGCTGGAACCTCGAGCTCAACGTGTACGTTGCCTAAGGGCGTGGGATAGTCCAGCGCAGACGTCAGCAACCGGCGGCCGCGGCTGGGGGTCATGGCTGGTCCGCTGGTGTTCACCCACGGAGGTTAGAACGCGCTGATGGCTGTCACCGACCCGGCACCTGGGCTGACGGACGTCGATCCGTACGACGTCTTCTATGCCGAGGTGGCGGCGCGACAGCTGGCTGACTGGCTGCCCGTGTCGCCGACCACGGTGCTGGACCTCTCCGGCGGCTGCGGCACCTTCGCCCGGCTGATGGTGGAGGCGGGCCACGACGTCGTCCGGGCCATCGTCGACCACGGGTCGGCGCGCGGGATCGGCCCGGCAGCTGACGGCCGGCTGCACGAGGTCGAGGCCGACACCCGGGACCTGTGCTGGCTGGCCGCGGACAGCGTCGACGTGGTGCTGGCCGAGAGCCGGTCGCTGTCGTTCTCGCTGCTGGCCGAGGAGACGGTCAAGAACATCGCCAGGGCGCTGCGCCCCGGCGGCCGGCTGATGTTGTGCGTCGACTCGCTGGTGCTCGGGCTGGCCCGGCTGGCCGAGCAGGGCCGTTGGGCGGAGCTGGCCGACGTGCCCAGCGCCGACGTGGTGCTGGTCCCGTACGAGGACGGCTCGATCACCCGGTGCTTCTGGCCCGAGGAGCTGCGCCAGGT
>JAWWOM010000011.1:0-2693 GCA_033851655.1 Frankiales bacterium | reverse complement strand
GGCCGAGGAGCTGTCGCGGGGACCCGCACCCTAAGGTACGGGCCCCGGCGAAACCTCAGGCGGCGGCGAGCCCGGCCGCCGCGGCCAGCAGCGCCCGGCACGAACCCAGCTCGACGGTCGCGTCGTGCCGGCTGATGCCGGCTCCGTGGAACTCCACCCGGTCCAGCTGGTTCTTGATCGTGCTGGCCAGGGCGTCCCGGTGGTCGCCGAGCCAGGACAGCGCCACATCCGTTGCGGTGTAGGCACTGTCGTCGGCCGCCGAGCCGCTGGCGAGGGCCCGGGTCGAGGCCACAAGGGTGTCCGTACCGAATCGCCCGACGCTGGCGTTGAGCTGCTTGTAGCAGTCTCCCAGCGCCCGGACGCGACGCAGACTGCCCTCGTGGCTGAGGATCTGGCTGATCACCCGGCCATCCATGACGTAGTCGTCGGTGAGGCCGGCCAGGTGCAGCAGGGTCGGCCGCACGTCGGTCTCGTCGGCCCAGGTGCCCTTGGTGCTGTACGCCGGGACCAGGCCGCCGCCGTTCGGGTCCTTGACCGCCGGGCTGTCGGCGGGCACCGGACCGTCGACTCCGCCGTGGCGCACCCCTGGCCCGGCGAAAGCCGACCAGGTGATGACGATGTCCGGGCTGTAGTAGCCGTGATTCCAGGCGAACTTCGAGTTCACGGCCACGCAGTCCGCCGCCGGGTCGGTCGACGCCGCACACGCGGGGGCGGCTGCGTCGAAGTAGTAGTCCGGCTTGGGGAACACCGTGAACGTCTGCGTGCGCTGCGGGTCGGCGGTCTGCAGGTGCAGGATCCGCTGCTCGGTCGCGCCGGCCTGGTAGTTGACGATCTTCTCGCCGGTCACCCCGTCGTGCGGATTGTCGGCCGTGATCGCCGCAGTGTCCCGCTCCAGCTGCCGTACGGCCGGGTCGTCGGCCGGCGGCGACACCGGACCGGTGCCCTGCACGTAGATCGCCGCCCCCTGCGGCTCGACGGCGAACGGCGTCGTGTTGCCGCGCTCGAGCGACAGCAGGGCCGGCAGGTTGGCCTGCACCTCGCCCACCTGGTTGTGCGCGTAGCGACACGGCGTGGTGACCCCGTCGCAGTTCGCCGGGTCGGTCGGCGCGTCGGCGCGGCCGACGTTGGCGCCGGCGAAGTGGTCGTTCTCCTCCGAGCCGACGACGAACAGCGTGTTCTTCGCCGTGATCCCGTCGCCAGCCAGCCGCTTGAGGAACTTGGCGAACGCCGCGTCGTAGGCCCGTGCGGTCTCGACGTAGCAGGCGTCGCCAGAGCCGAGCGCGTTGCCGAAGCCGGTGGCGTCGGCGGTCGTGCACCCGGTGTTGGCGTCCTTGCGCTCATGGATGTCGGCGATGTAGCCGTAGGTCACGGGGACGCCGGCTTCCTGCATGTCGGCGACCTCCGCCAGGCTCTGCGACGGCGTCGGACTGAAGCCCGGGAACCCCACGTTGCCGCGGAAGTCGGCGATCTCGCGGTTGTCGAGGTCGACCAGGTTGCCGGCGTTGTCGGCGACCCGGAACGGCGCCGGAGCCTCGGCGTTGTCCAGGATCAGCGGGGCGACGTTCTTGTGCCCGAACACCGTCTTGTACGTCGCGGTGCCGGGGTTGTTCGCGGCGGGAGGCGTGTCGGTGACGGCTCCGGCGGCCTGTTCGCAGCTGGTGTCACCGAGGCCGCAGTGCACCGCCTCGCCGATGAAGGCGCTGGTGGTGTTGGCGTAGGTACCCAGAGGTGGCGTGCTGCCGAAGACGGTGGGGATGTCGCCGGCGTTCTCGAGCACCATGTTCGCGGTCGAGAACGCGCCGACCGAGCAGCCGGCCTTGTTGAACGCGACCCACGGCTCCGGCGCGACCTGGGTGGGTGGGGTGTCGGCGGCAGGGACCGTGGGTGAGTAGACCATCGACGGCGCCGGGTCGTTCGTCGAGGGCTTGCCGGCGCTGATCACCGGTGAGGTCCAGTAGGTGAAGGAGGCGTCGGACTCGGTGGTCCCGTCCGGCTTGTAGGTCTTGTACGAGTTGGTCACCGGCTGGCCGTGCCGGTCCCCGTACAGGCCGGAGTAGATCGCGATGCTGTCCTCGGCGGTGTGCGCGATCAGCGGCGTGTGCATGTTGGACAACACCGTGCCGTTGTCCTTGAGGAAGTTGTACAGCGTCGGCATCTGCTCGAGGTCGGACGGGACATTCGGGTTGTCCCGGAAGAAGTGCACGTTGTCGAAGGTCAGGTTGATGACGTGCGAGACCCCGTTGCCCAGATGACAGGCGGAAGCCGACCGCGGGGCGGCTGCGGGTCGGGCCGACGCGACGCCTGCGGTGCCTGCGGTGACCCCGGACGCTGCCAGCAGCGCCCCCGCGGCCAGTCCGACTCCGCCCAGCCGTGCTCCGCCTCGTGTGAATGTTCGCATCGGGTACCCCTCGTCTGTGAACGGTCTGTGACTGAGCCGACGCTAGGGGATCCGGACAAAAGCGGATAGATCCCGCCGGTGACATTCCGGGAAAGGTAGCGAGGCGGTGAGGTTTCTCTGGCCCGTCCACGAGGTTGCGCACCGAAGTCGCGGCTCTGACCCTGTCTGCCGCGCCCGTCCTCGCTGCAGGAGCCAAGGCGCCGTCGACACAGGACGTGAAGTTCCTGCAGACCTCGGCGGCAGGCGACCTGTTCGAGATCGCCGGCGGCAAGCTGGCCGTGCAGAAGGCGCAGAC
>JAWWOM010000443.1:0-19555 GCA_033851655.1 Frankiales bacterium | reverse complement strand
GTCGTGCCGACTCGTTCCATGGCCCCCGGTCCCAACCTTTGTCGCCCAGAGCGACTATGCGCCGCGAGGCGACCTGGCGGGTTCGGCACATGACCGCCCCGGACTTCGGTCCGGGGCGCTCGTGTTTTCCGGGCCGGTCAGTGCAGCGCCGCGGTGACCGCCGCCTCGACGTGGATCCGCGTGGTGGGGAACACCGGCACCGGGCTGTCCGCCTGGGACACCAGCAGCTCGATCTCGGTGCAGCCGAGGATGATCCCCTCGGCGCCGGCGTCGACCAGCCGCACGATCACGTCGCGGTAGGCCTGCCGGGACTCCCCGCGCAGCACGCCGACGCACAGCTCCTCGTAGATGACCCGGTGCACCTCGGCCCGGTCCTCGGTCTCGGGCACCAGCACGGTCAGCCCGGCGCCGGCGAGCCGGTCACGATAGAAGTCCTGCTCCATCGTGAAGGCGGTCGCCAGCAACCCGACGGTACGGGCCGGCGTCGCCAGCACGGCGGCTGCTGTGGCGTCGGCGAGGTGCAGCAGCGGGATCTTCACCGCGGCCTGGACCTGCTCCGCGACCTTGTGCATCGTGTTCGTGCACAGCACCAGCAGCTCGGCCCCGCCGGCCTCCAGCCCCCGCGCCGCCTCGGCGAGCAGCCGCCCTGCGGCCTCCCAGTCACCGCTGACCTGCAGCGCCTCGATGTCCGCGAAGTCGACGGAGGCCAGCAGGATCCGGGCCGAGTGCAGACCGCCCAGCCGGTCCCGTACCAGCTCGTTGGCAAGCCGGTAGTACTCCGCACTGGACTCCCAGCTCATCCCGCCGAGCAGGCCGATCACCCGCACGCGATCAGCGCCGGTCGAGGTTGTCGCCCGGCCGCACGTTGCGGTGCCGCCGGCGCGAGGTCATGCCGGGCAGGTCACCGGGCACGTCGGGCGCTTCGCCGTCCGGGTCGGCCAGGGCCGCCCGCAGCAGCTGCAGCGCTGAGCGGGCCAGCGCCTCGGCGTCCTGGGTCTCCAGGTCCAGCTCGACCGCGACCCCGGTGCTGCCCTCGCCGAGCCCGAAGGCGACCACAGCGGCCGCCCGCTCCTGCGCCGGGAGCGCCGCCAGGGCGTCCTCGAGCCGGGACAGCAGCTCGGCCTCGGACATCCCTTCGACCGCGGACACGTTGTTGGCGATCGTGTTCGCGGCGATGGGACGCAGCCGGGGCTTGCGCTGGGAGGTCACCCCGACATGCTAGGTCGGTCAGGCGTGGGGACGTTGCAGGCGGGCCACGAACTTGTAGCGGTCGCCGCGATACATCGACTTGACGAACTCGATCGGTTCGCCGGCCTCGTCCTTGCTGTGCCGGGACAGCAGCAGCAGCGGCAGGCCGACGTCGGTGCCCAGCAGCTCGGCCTCACGTGGCGGGCAGGGCGCCGTCTCGATGGTCTCCACGGCCTCGGCCAGGCGCACGCCGTACTCGTCCTCGAGGGCGCGGTACAACGACGGCGCCCGCTCGAAGCTCTTGCGCAGACCCGGAAAGCGCTTGGCCGACAGGTGGGTCGCCTCGATGGCCATCGGCTCGTCGTTGGCCATCCGGAGCCGCTCGATCCTCAGCACCCGCGCCCCGACCTTGATCCCCAGTCGCTCGGCCAGCTCCTCGTCGGCTGGCACGAAACCGATGTCGAGCACCCTGGACCCGGGCTCGAGTCCCTGGGCCCGCATGCTTTCGGTGAAGCCGGTCATCTCCAGCGCCATGGCCAGCTTGGGTTGGGCGACAAAGGTGCCTTTGCCCTGGATGCGGCTGAGCCGGCCCTCGATGACCAGCTCCTGCAGCGCCTGGCGAACCGTCGTCCGGGAGGTGTCGAAGGTGAGGGCCAAGGTGCGCTCCGGAGGTACGGGACTCCCCGCCGGCAGCTGCTCGGTCATCTCCAGCAGCGCCCGCTTGAGCAGGTAGTACTTGGGGACGCGGGCGCCGGTGGTGGCGGCGCCGTCATCGGGCGTGGGGGCGGCAAGAAGAGCGGTCACGGCACCTGGCTCCTGCGTCACGGTGGGCTGTCATCGTGCCACGTCCCGGGCTTCGGGCGGAACCGCATGCAACGAGGCAGGCAGCAGGGCACGATGGACGTGGTGAGACGTAACGTAACTGGTACATGGGAGTCTTGACACTCACATTGGTCTATGCCACTGTCGCAATTGGTCTACACCAATCGGCATGAGGCACCCGGGCGACGCGCAAACGGGACCGGCCGGAAAGCTCCCGAGGAGGAGTTGGCGTGAAAGCTCGTTACGTAGCATCCGTCGGTATCGCGGTCGCCCTGACCGCCACCGCGTGTGGAAGCAGCTCCAGCTCAACCAGTGCCCCCGCCACCACCGGGGCAACGTCCAGCCCTGCCGCGGCCGCGACGTCCGGAACTGCTGCCAGCAGCGCCGGTGCCGTCGCCACGTCCGCGGCCTCGTCGGCCACCGGTGCGACCGGCGGCGCGAAGTGCGCCAACGGCAAGCTCACCGTCTGGCTGATGAGCGACGCCCAGACCGGCTGGCCCGACGCCGTCAAGTCGGCGAACGACTCGTTCGCAGCGGCGAACCCCGGCTGCACCGCTGACGTCCAGTACCAGTCCTGGGGCACCTACCAGGACAAGCTGACGGCGGCGATCAACGGCGGACAGGCACCGGACGTCGTCGAGTTCGGCAACAGCCAGACCACCAAGTGGATCGCCGGCAGCGCCCTCAGCGACGCGACCGCTGCCAAGGCGACGATGGACAACAGCGACACCTGGCTCGGCGGCCTGACCACGTCCTGCACCTACCAGGGCAAGACGTGGTGCGTCCCCTACTACGCCGGCACCCGCGTGGTGATCTACCGCAAGGACCTGTTTGCCAAGGCGGGCATCACCGCAGCACCGACCACGTACACCGAGCTGATCTCCGACCTGGACAAGCTCGAGACAAAGCTGGGCAGCACGCCCAACTTCTCCGCGTTCTACGTCCCCGGCAAGTACTGGTACTTCGGTACGGCCTACGCCGCGGACGCGGACCCGGCCTTCCAGATCGCCACGCAGACCGGCACCAAGTGGACCGGCAACTTCGCGGCGCAGGCCGCGGCGCTGGCCAAGTGGCAGACGCTGGTGAAGAAGTACAGCAAGGCAGACCCCAACGGTGACGAGGCCAAGCAGGACGCCAGCATGGCGACCGGCAACATCGCCGCGATCTACGGCAACGGCTGGGAAGAGGGCGTCGTCTCCGCTCCCAAGGCCAAGGGCGGCAACCCGGCCCTGGCCAAGGTGCTGGGCGTGTTCCCGATGCCGAGTGCTGCCAAGCCGGACTCGACGGACGTCATGCCGTCGTTCGTCGGTGGCTCCGACCTCGCCGTGCCGGCCAAGTCCGCCAACCAGGATGCTGCCTGGGCATGGATCCGGGCCTTCACCGGCAAGACCGCCATGGGCATGATCGCCAAGGACGGCGCCATCCCGAACAACACCGCGCAGATCGACCTGGCCAAGGCCGACCCCGCGGTGAAGACGGCGGCGAGCCGCACCTGGTTCGTGCCGATCGCTCCCAACTGGAGCAATGTGGAGTCCGGCGGCGCGCTGCAGTCGCTGTTCTCCAAGATCGCGAACGGCAGTGACCCGGCGGCGACGGCGAAGGCTGCCGACACGGCCATCGCCACGACGCTGAACGCCGCTTCCTAGCACCCCCGCTCCACCCGTACCCCGAGAGAAGGAGCCCGATGGCCGTCGATACGCAGGCCTCTCGGCCCGCTGGTCGCCGGTCATCGGCTCCTTCCCACGGTCCGGCCGGCGGTGGCGGACGCCGCCGCCGGCTGGGCCGCGGCAGTGTCCCGTACCTCCTGCTGCTGCCGACGATCGTGGTCGTCGGCGCAGTCCTGGGCTACCCGCTGTGGAAGCTGGTCGACATCAGCTTCCGGCACTACGGGTTCGCCCAGATCGTCGGTGGCAAGGCGGCGCCCCGCAACGGCCTGCTGAACTACCGGACGCTTTTCAAGGACGACTTCTTCTGGACCGTCCTGCAGCGGACCGTGATCTGGACCGCCGCGATGGTCGTCGCCACGATCGTGATCGGGCTGGGCCTGGCCCTGCTGATGGAGCGGATCAGCCGGTGGGCCCGGCTGCTGCTCACGTTCACGCTGATCGCCACCTGGTCGATGCCCCGGGTCGTGGCCACCGAGATGTGGAAGTGGATGACCGACTACCAGTCGGGCGTCCTGAACTACATCCTCGACAAGATCGGGTTCCACCAGTTCGCGCACTACAACTGGCTGGTGCCGACCCGGCCGATCTCCGGCATGGTCCTGATCGGGCTCGTGGTCGTCTGGGGTGCGTTGCCGTTCGTCGTGATCACCCTGTACGCGGGCCTCACGCAGGTGCCCAAGGAGCTGGTCGAGGCTGCCGTCTGCGACGGAGCCGGGGCGCCGACGGTCTTCCGGATGGTGACCCTGCCGATCCTGCGTCCGGTCCTCGTCATCGTGACCAGCCTGTCGATCATCTGGGACTTCGGCGTCTTCGACCAGATCTACATCATGGGCGACAACGTCCCGGACCAGGCCTTCTGGAACATCGGCGTCTACGCCTACTCCGAGGCGTTCCGGCAGGGCAACTTCGGCTTCGGCGCCGCGATCTCGATCATCATGGTCTTCCTGCTGCTGCTGGTCAGCGTCTTGTACATCCGTCAGATGATCAAGCTCGGGGAGACCGAATGAGTGTCCTGAGCCCGCCCCGCGCGCCGCTGGCGGTACGGCCGGGAGCCCGCAAGGCCCGTCGCAGGCGGACAGCGCTGCGGTCCTCGTACAACCTGGTCGCCGGCATCGCGATCGTGCTGATCGGCTTCCCCGTCTACTGGATGGTCGCGACGGCGTTCAAGCCGGGTGACAAGGCGCTGCTGACCAACCCGCAGTGGTTCCCCTGGCCGCTGACGACCGCGAACTTCTCGGCCGCTGTGCACAAGGACTTCTTCCTCTCCAGCCTGCGCAACAGCGTGCTCGTGGTGGTCTGCGTCGTCGTGCTCGCCCTGCTGGTCGCCTCGCTCGCCGCGCTGGCGGTGTCCCGGTTCCAGTTCCGCGGCCGGGCGGTGTTCATCGTGATGATCGTCGGCATCCAGATGGTGCCGCTGGCCGGCCTGGTGATCCCGCTGTTCCGGGTGCTGGCCGACGCGCACCTGACCAACCGGATCCCGGGGCTGGTGCTGGCCTACCTCACCTTCGTGCTGCCCTTCACCGTGTGGACGCTGCGCGGCTTCATCATCAACATCCCGGTCGAGCTGGAGGAGGCCGCCCTGGTCGACGGCTGCAGCCGGACCTCGGCGTTCTTCCGGATCACGCTCCCGCTGATCGCCCCGGGTCTCGTGGCGACCGGCATCTTCGCGTTCATCCAGGCCTGGAACGACTTCCTGCTCGCGGTGACGATCATGCAGAACAACAAGGACTACACCGCGACGGTCTGGCTGTCGTTCTTCACCAACCGGCAGGGAACGTCCTATCCGGAGCTGATGGCCGGCTCGTCGATCATCGCGGCGCCGGTCGTGATCTTCTTCATGGCCGTCCAGCACCGGGTCGCGTCCGGCCTGACGGCCGGCGCGGTGAAGGGGTGAGTCTGGAGCGCACGGTGGGTGCGCTGCTGCTCCCCGGGTTCGAGGGCCACCAGCCCCCACGTTGGCTGCACGAGCGGATCGCCGGAGGCCTCGGCGGCGTGACGTTGTACGGGCGCAACGTGGCCGACCCCGGCCAGCTCTCGGCGCTCACGTCCGCGCTGCACGCCGCCGGCGACGGTTTCGTGGTCTCCATCGACGAGGAGGGTGGCGACGTCACCCGTACCGAGGTGGCCTCGGGCTCGTCCTACCCCGGCAACGGCGCCCTGGGCGCGGCGGACGACCCGGCACTCACTGCTGCGGTCGCAGCCGCGATGGGCGCAGCGCTGGCCGAGGTCGGTGTCGACCTCGACCTGGCGCCGGTGGTCGACGTCAACGTCGACGCCCTGAACCCGGTCATCGGCATCCGGTCCTTCGGGGCAGACCCGGCGGCGGTGTCCCGGCACACGGCCGCCTTCGTCGAGGGACTGCAGAGCGCCGGCGTCGCAGCGTGTCTCAAGCACTTCCCCGGGCACGGCAACACCCACGTCGACTCCCACCGTGGCCTGCCGGTGGTGGAGGACGACCTCGAGACGCTGGAGCGGACGGCACTGCCACCGTTCCGGGCCGGGATCGCTGCCGGGGCGCGGGCGGTCATGACGGCGCACCTGGTGGTTCCCGCCTACGACTCGGTGCCCGCGACCATCTCCCGCCGGGTGCTGACCGGGGTGCTGCGCGACCAGCTCGGCTTCACCGGCGTCATCGTCTCCGACGGTCTGGACATGGCCGGGTTGTCGGACACCGTCGGCTTTCTCGAAGGTGCCGTGCTGTCCCTCGCCGCCGGGGCGGACCTGCTGTGCACGGGCGGTTCGCCGACCGATGACGGCACCGTCGACGCCTTGATCACGTCGATCGTCTCGGCCGTCCGGGAGGGCAGGCTCTCCGAGGAGGCGCTGGAGGCGTCGGCCTACCGGGTGCGCGAGCTGGGGCAGTGGTCGGCCAAGGGCAGGGTTGCCGTGTCGTTCGATGCTGCGGCAAGCCAGAGCCTCGGCCGGCTCGCCGCCGAGCGGGCGATGCAGGTGCACGGTGACGTGGCCGTCGGGCCTGGTGCGCTGGTCGTGCGGCTCGGCAGCCGGCCCAACGAGGCGGTGGGCGTGGTGCCCTGGGGAGTGGGGACTCCGATGGCTGCCCTCGACCCGTCGGTCAAGGAGCTCGCGGTCGAGTCCTCGGACGTGTCGGCGGCCTCCCTCATCGCCGCGGCTGTCGGCCGTCCGCTCGTGGTCGTGGTCCGCGACCTGCACCGGATCGACTGGCACGCAAGCATTCTCGCCGCCCTGGCTGCCGCCCGACCCGATCTGGTCGTGGTGGAGATGGGCGTTCCGTCGGAGCGGCCGTACGGTGTCCGCGGCCACCTCGCGACGTTCGGCGCCGGCCGCGTCAACGGTGAGGCGGCCGCGCGGGTCCTGCTGTCGCCGCGCGGATGAGCCGGACTCCGGGAGCGGTCCGGATCGGCGTGGACGCTGGTGGCACCGGCACCCGCGCCGTCGTGACCCGTGATGGCGCGGTCATCGACCGGCCGAGCGGCGGGCCGCTCAACGTGCTGCTGCACCCCGACGCCCTGGACCGGCTGGCGGCGATGATCACCGCGTCCGGCGCCACCCAGGCCGGGCTCGGACTCGCCGGCGTCCGTACCCCCCTCGAGGCCGACCGGATCGCCGCGGAGCTCGAGTCCCGTACCGGTGCGGTGGTCGCTGTCGGTGATGACGCCGAATCGGCCCTGCTCGGCGCTTTCGACGGCGCACCAGGCATTGTGGTCATCGCGGGGACGGGATCGGCGGCATTCGGCCGGTCCGCGCAGGGGCACGCCTGCCGGGTCGGTGGCCATGGCTACCTGCTCGGGGACGAGGGTGGCGGCTACTGGGTCGGCAACCAGGCGGTGCGCCGGGCGTTGACGTCCCATGACGGCACCGGCGCCGTTGCTCCCGGGCTGGAAGCGCTGGTACGCAAGCACTTCGGCGTCGACGAGGTCACTCAGGTGGAGGGCGTGGTCTATGCGGCCCCGACCGATCGTGCCGCCCTCGCCGGCCTCGTGCCGTCGCTTTCCGGCTCGGACGACCCGGCCGTCGCCGAGATCTTCCACGAGGCGGCGACCTCGCTGGCCTCGCTGGTGACCGCCGTACGGGACCGGCTCGGCCCGTTGCCGGTCTCGATGATCGGCGGCGTCTGGAACGTGCCGGCGATCCGGGCTCGGTTCGTTGCCCTGACCGGTGCCGCCGAACCGTTGCACCCGCCCGAGTGGGGTGCGTTGTTGCTGCTGGACCAACCGCTACCCGAGGAGACCATGTGACCGCCGGCGCCCTGATGACCGCCGAGATTGCCGAACAGCCAGAGGTTCTGGCTCGGCTGCTCGCCTCCGCGGGGCCGTCGGTGACCGAGGTGGCTGCCGTGATCCGGGCCGCATCGCCCCGGTTCGTGCTGTTCGCGGCCCGGGGCACGAGCGACCACGCCGCGCTCTACGGCAAGTACCTCGCGGAGGTCCGCCTCGGCTGGGCGGCCGGGCTGGCATCGCCGTCGTCGATGACCGCGTACGGGGCCAGGCCGGACCTGCACGACGTGCTGTTCGTCGCGGTGTCGCAGTCCGGTGCGTCACCGGACCTGGTCGAGTCCACGGTCACCGCCCGGCAGTGCGGGGCCTTGACGCTGGCGGTCACCAATGCCGCCGGGTCCCCGCTGGCCGCCGCCGCCGAGCTGCACCTGGACGTGCTGGCCGGGACCGAGCGTGCGGTGGCCGCGACCAAGACCTACACGGCAGAGCTGCTGACCCTGTGGATGCTGGTCGACGCCCTCTGCGGTGGCGACTTCTCCAGCGCTGCTGGTGTCCCGGCCGCCGTCGCCGCGTGCGTACGGGAGCCGTCGGGCGACCTCGTCGCCGCTGCCGCACGCCACTACCTGGACGCGGACCGGATCGTGCTGACGGCGCGCGGCTACTCGTACGCCACGGTTGCCGAGGCCGCCCTCAAGCTGATGGAGACCAGCTATCTCGCGGCGCAGTCCTTCAGCGGCGCCGACCTGCTGCACGGGCCGATGGCGATGGTGTCCGCCGGCACACCGGTCATCGCGGTGGTCAGCGAAGGCCACGGCGGACGGGCGATGGACCCGGTGATCGCGCGGCTCGAGCAGCTCGGCGCCGACCTGTTCGTCGTCGGCGAGGCGGGGACCGTGGCCCGGACCGGCAAGGGTTTCGTGCTTCCCGCCGGCCTCCCGGAGGAGCTGTCCCCGCTGATGGAGATCGTTCCGCTGCAGCGGCTGGCCTGCTCGCTGGCCTTGGCTCGCGGCCTGGACCCGGATGCGCCCCGCGGCCTGTCCAAGATCACCCACACCCGCTGATCGTCGGCCCCGTCCCGCGCCGATAGCGGCGCTATCGGCGCCGGCGGGCGCCGTTCCCGACGATAGCGGCGCCGGCGGGTGCCGTGCCCGACGATGGCGGCGCTATCGGCGCCGGCGGGTGCCGTTCCCGGCGATGGCGGCGCTATCGGCGCCAGCAGGCGCCGTTCCCGGCGACAGCGGCGCTATCGGCGCCGGCGGGTGCCGTTCCCGGCGACAGCGGCGCTATCGGCGCCAGCGGGCGCCGTTCCCGACGTCGGTAGGGCCGCTTTCGACGCCGCTGAGAGCGTGCGCGAGGATGGACGCATGACTTTCCCGACCGCGCTGCCCGAGCCCCGTACCCTCGACCCCCGCGATGCGCCGAGCCTGCGCTGGGGCATCCTCGCCACCGGCTGGATCGCTGAGCGGTTCACGGCTTCACTGCTGAAGCACACCGGTCAGCAGGTGGTGGCGGTGGGTTCGCGCAGCCGCGAGAAGGGGGCCGCGTTCGCCGCACAGCACGGCATCCCGGCCGTGCACGGGTCCTACGAGGAGCTGCTCGCCGACCCGGGCGTTGACATCGTCTATGTCGCGACCCCGCACTCCGAGCACCACGCCAACGCTCTGCTGGCCATCGCCGCGGGCAAGCACGTCCTGGTCGAGAAGGCGTTCACCCGCAACGCCGCCGAGGCCCGAGAGGTCATCGACGCCGCCAGGGCCAAGGGCGTGTTCGTGCAGGAGGCGATGTGGACGCGCTACCTGCCGCGTACCGACGTCGTACGGCAGCTGCTCGGGGACGGCGTCCTGGGCGAGCTGAGCACCGTCGTCGCCGACCACGGGCAGTACATGGAGCCCAACCCGCAGGGGCGGATGTTCGCCCCCGAGCTCGCCGGCGGGGCACTGCTCGACCTGGGCATCTACCCGGTGTCCTACGCGGCGTTCGTCCTCGGTACGCCGACGGCGATCGTCAGCGCCGGACGTAAGACCTTCACCGGGGTCGACGGGCAGATCTCAGCGGTGCTGCAGAGCAGCGGCGGCGCACAGGCCCTGCTCGACACCTCACTGTTCGCCAAGACCCCGACCACCGCGACGATCTCGGGCAGCGAGGCACGGATCGAGCTGGCCGGCGACTTCTACTCGCCCGGTCCGGTGCGGCTCATCAGCAAGGATGGCGAGGAGCTGACCTGGGACGCCAACCCGATCCCCGGCCACGAAGGCCTGTGCTACCAGGCGGTCGACGCCGCGCGCAGGATCTCCGCGGGCGCCCTGGAGTCGGAGCTGCTGCCACTGTCGGAGACCCTGAGCATCATGGGGACGCTCGACGAGCTGCGCCGCCAGCTCGGTGTCGTCTATCCGGGGGAGTAGGCCGAGGTCTCAGGCGGAGACGGACGTCGCGTCGTAGGCGACGCGGCCGCCGATCCAGACCCGGAGCGGGCGCAGGTCGTCGCTCCACCAGACCAGGTCGGCCCTGGCGCCGGTGGCGAGGCGGCCGAGGTCGGTCCGCCCCAGCACATCGGCCGGCACGCGGGTGGCCGCGTCGAGGACGTCCGAGGCCGCGATGCCGACGTCGACCAGGTTGCGCACGGCTGCGTCCAGCGACAGCGAAGAGCCGGCAATGGTGCCGTCCGTGCGCCGGGCCAGCCCTTCACCGGGGAAGATCCGGATCTGCTGACCGCCCAGCTCGTACGAGCCCGGCGGCATTCCCGCAGCGGCGACCGCATCGGTGACCAGCGCCACCCGCCCACGGGCGGCGTGCATGACGATGGTGCAGATCTCCGGCGCCACGTGGTGCAGGTCGGCGATCAGGCCCACGGTCAGCCGCGGGTCCGCCAGGGCCTGTCCCGCGACGCCCGGCTCGCGGTGCCCGAGCCCGCGCTGGGCGTTGAAGATGTGGGTGACCATGCGGGCCCCGGCGTCCGCGGCAGCCTCGACCTCGGTGCCCCTGGCGTCGGAGTGGCCGATCGAGACCACGATGCCGTGGGCGCGCAGCCGCTGAATGGCCTCGAGCGCACCGGGCAGCTCCGGCGCCAGCGTCATCATCGAAATCAGCTCGAGGAAACCTGGTGCGAGCAGTGCGTCCAGGTCTTCGGCGGTCGCCGGGTGCATGAAGCTGATGTCGTGGACGCCCGCCTGCCGCGGGGAGAGAAACGGTCCTTCGAGGTGCACACCGAGAACACGTGCTGCACCGGGGGCCGCAGCCAGTGCCGGCAGGGCCGCGGCGGCGTGCTGCATGCCCACCAGCAGCCGTTCGACAGGCGCCGTGATGAAGGTCGGTTGAAAGGCCGTGACGCCGGTCTCAGGGAGCCGGCACGAGACCGCGACCCACTCCTCGGTCGTGGCGTCGACGAAGTCCACACCGTAGTAACCGTTGATCTGCAGGTCGATCAGCCCGGGCGTCAGCAGCCCGTGGTCGAGCCGCAGCGAGTCGCTGCTGGGCTGGCCCTCGACCACATCGACGATGGTGCCGCCCTCGACCACCAGGTTTGCCGGCCCGGACAGTTGCCCCTCGACCAGCATGCGAGGTGCAGAGATGATGGGCACACACGCTCCTGAGCTCCGGCGGGAGGGACCACTTCATTGTGGACTAGACCAATCCTGCTGTCCAGCATCCTGCCACAATTGGTCCAGACCACTTGCGGATAGGCTGTCCCGACAGGAGACCGACGACGGTGACGGAGGGACAGGGATGGATGACCTCGGTGGGCTGGGGACAGAGGTCGCTCGAGTCGAGCACGCGGACCTCGACGCACGGGGCTCGTTGGACCTGGTCCTGCTGATGAACGACGAGGACGCCACGGTCGCGGCCGCCGTCCGCAGGGCGGCTCCGCGGATCGCAGCCGCAGTCGACGCCGTTTCCGCAAGGATCGCCGCAGGGGGGCGGTTGATCTCGATCGGCGCCGGCACCGGCGGGCGGCTGGCTGTCGTGGACTCCGTCGAGTGCGAACCGACCTACGGCACCTCGCCCGGCCAGGTGGTGGCCATCCTCGCGGGCGGGCCGCAGGCCATGGCCGACGCCCGCGAGGGGGACGAGGACGACGCGGGCGCGGGAGCCACCGATCTCAACGCCCTGAACCTGACTCGCGCCGACGCCGTGATCGTCGTGAGTGCCAGCGGCAGGACCCCGTACGCGATCGGCGCCGCGCAGGCAGCGCGTCGGGCCGGGTCGTTGGTCGTCACGGTCGCGAACACCGAGAGGTCGCCGCTCGCCGCTCTGGCGGACGTGGCCATCGAGGTGCCGACCGGGCCCGAGATCGTGGCCGGGTCCACCCGGCTCAAGGCGGGAACCGCCCAGAAGATGGTGCTGAACATGCTCTCGACGCTGGTCATGGTCCGGCAGGGGCACACCTACGGCAACCTGATGATCGACGTGCGGGTGGACAACGAAAAGCTGCGCCAGCGCGCAGTGCGCAACGTGGCGATGGCCACCGGGCTCCCGTACGAGCAGGCGGAGCTCGCCTTGGCGGCCGCCGGCGGCGAGGCCAAGGTCGCCGTGGTGGCGGCCCTTGCCAAGCTGCCCGTCGACGAGGCCCGCCAACGGCTCAGCGAGGTCGGCGGCAACGCCCGTCTCGCCGTCACCTCTCGGTAAGAAAACGCTGGAATCAGCGCGCGGCACGCCTGGTTGAGCCCGGTACAACCCCCGAAGTACGGAGGCAGACCATGCTGTTCGGCCGCACCAAGACCACGATGATCGACGAGGGCGACGCGCTGCCCGGCCGTGCCGAGCGCCCCTTTGCCGTGGGGGACAGCCACGCCGTGCTCGGCACCAACCTGCAGCCGCCCTACCCGGCCGGCCTCGAGGTGGCGCAGTTCGGGCTCGGCTGCTTCTGGGGGGCCGAGAAGATGTTCTGGCAGCTGCCGGGTGTCCACAGCACGGCGGTCGGCTACGCCGGCGGCTACACCCCCAACCCGACGTACGAGGAGGTCTGCTCGGCGCGCACCGGGCACACCGAGACGGTTCAGGTGGTCTACGACCCCGCGACGATCTCCTACGAGCAGCTGCTGAAGGCGTTCTGGGAGGGCCACGACCCGAGCCAGGAGAACCGCCAGGGCAACGACGTCGGTACGCAGTACCGCTCGGCGATCTACTGGACCACCGAGGCCCAGCATGCCGCGGCGGTCACGTCCCGTGACCTGTTCGCCCCGGTGCTCAAGGCGTCCGGCTACGGCGAGATCACCACGGAGCTGGCTCCGGCCGGCCCGTTCTGGTTCGCCGAGGCCCACCACCAGCAGTACCTGCACAAGGTGCCCAACGGCTACTGCCCGTCGCACGGCACCGGGGTCAGCTGTCCGATCGGTGTCGCCCGCGGCTGAGTACGGCAGCAGGCGGGACGGTGACGTGTGTTCGGTCGCGCCATGCGAAGGGAGCGGCCGCCTCGGTCCTCACGTTCTGGCACGGTAGTGCAGGTGGACCACGCCACCGTCAAAGCGGCGTTCGGCGAGCAGCTCGAGCCGTACCCGCGCCTCGTCGGGCAGCCACCGGGTTCCGCCGCCGACCACGATCGGCGTGAGGAACACGTGGTACTCGTCGACCAGCCCGGCCCTGATCGCGTGGGCGGCGAGGGTGGGACCGCCCAGGCTGACGTCCCGTACGGCCGCCGCCTTCAGTCGCCGCACCGCCTCCGGGTCGAACGCCCGCTCGATCCGGGTCCGGGCGCTCGACGTCCGGTCGAGCGTCGTGGAGTAGACGATCTTCTCGGCTGCCTGCCAGATCCGCGCGTAGTCCGCCATCACCGGGGTCGGGGCGGTCGCGGGATCCATGGTCTCCCAGGCGAGCATCACCTCGTAGAGTCGCCGTCCGTAGAGATAGCTGCCGATCTCCCGCTCGAGATCGTTGACGAGCGCGTGCACCTGCTCGTCGGGCGCCGCCCAGTCGAAGTTGCCGTCCGCGTCCACCGTGTAGCCGTCGAGCGACGCGATCACCGAGTAGATCAGCTTGGCCATGGTCGAGGAGGATAGGCCAATCTCCGGGGGAGCGGTGTCTGTTTTGTCCCCAGCACTTCCGGTGCCGTTCACCCGGACGTGGTCCCGGGGCCACGCGGGCGGCGAAGACTTCGCGGCATGACCTCTGAGACGCCGGACGACCTGCTCGCCAGACCTTCGATGATCAGCCGCCGCGCCCTGCTGACCGCCGCCGGGGTTGGGGGAGCCGCCCTGGCTGCCGGTCCCGTACTCGGGTCGGGCTCGGCGGCCGCGGCTGAGCTGCCGACCGCCGCGGGGGACCCCGAGACGACGCCGCGCGTCGCCGGGCTGCACCTGCAGTTCGGCGCCGACGCCTCGCGCGAGGTGGTCATCTCCTGGCACACGCTGCAGCCGGTGAAGACACCACAGGTGCTGCTTACCCGGCTCGGCCGCTCCACGGTGGACCGGTTCCGGGCCCGAACCGTCACCTACACGGACGGCAAGAGCGGGCAGGTCGTCCACGCCCACCACGCCAGGATCCCGGGGCTTCGCGCCGACACCGAGTACACCTACGCCGCCCTGCACGAGGGAGCCGATCCGGAGATGGGGACGTTCCGTTCCGGTCCTCGGGGACGGGCGGCGTTCACGTTCACCAGCTTCGGTGACCAGGGCACCCCGACCGTGGGCAAGGTCTACGCACCACCGGCCGGCGTCACGCTGCCCAACCCGCCGTTCGTCAACGACAACCTCGGCTCGCCGGCGGCCGGTGACACCACCGCGGGGGTCGAGCGGGTGCAGCCGTTGTTCCACCTGTTCAACGGCGACCTCTGCTATGCCAACCTGGCCACCGACCGGGTCCGCACCTGGTCGGACTTCTGGGAGAACAACAGCCGCAGCGCGCGGAACCGGCCATGGATGCCCTCGGCCGGCAACCACGAGATCGAGTCAGGCAACGGGGCGCTCGGGTTCGCGGCCTACCGGACCTACTTCTCGGTCCCTGACGCCGACGGCCAGACCGCTGACACCAAAGGACTCTGGTACGCGTTCACCGTCGGCTCCGTCCGCGTCATCAGCATCAGCAACGACGACGTGTGCCTGCAGAACGCCGGCGACGTCTACAACCGTGGCTACTCCGGCGGCGCCCAGAAGGCTTGGCTGGAAAGGGAACTGGCCTCGGCGAGGAAGTTCGGCGACGTCGACTGGGTGGTCGTGACGATGCACCAGGTCGCGATCAGCACCGCCGACAAGTTCAACGGCGCCGACCTGGGTATCCGCCAGGAGTGGTTGCCGCTGTTCGACAGGTACGGCGTCGACCTGGTCGTGTGCGGGCACGAGCACCACTACGAGCGCTCCCACCCGATCCGCGGCCAGCGGGCCAATGCGACGCTGACGCCGATCCCCGCTGCGACGGGTACCGATGTCATCGACACGACCAAGGGCACCGTCCACATGGTGCTCGGCGGCGGCGGCACGTCAGCGCCGTCCAACGGCCTGCTGTTCCACCCGCCGCAGTGCCGGGTCATCACCAGCGTCAGCGATCAGCCGGACCCGGTCACGCACCACCGGGTCCCGACCTACACCCTCGAGGACGCGCCCTGGTCCGCCGTACGGGACGAGGCCAAGGCCTACGGGTTCGCGTCGTTCACGGTCGACCCGGGCACCCGGCGCTCGGGCACGACCTCGATCACGGTGACCTACTACGAGGTCTCCGGGCCGGACGGCGCGCTCACCCCGTTCGAGACGTTCACCTTGCGCCGTCCCCGCAGCGACGCCTGAGCCGCCGCCGGCGTCAGCCAACGGGCTCGGGTCATCAGCAGGTCCACCAGAGGCCCCATCCCGAACGCGACCAGGAAGGTGCCGACTCCGAAGGTCGCGCCGAGCAGCCAACCGGCCAGGGTCGCGGCCGACTGCAGCACGGAGTAGCTCCACCGGAACCGGATGCGCGGCTCCGTGGTGAGGGCGAGCCCCTCGGCAGGGCCGGCCCCCGTACCGGTGGCGAGGTAGCCGGCGACCCCGAAGCCCAGCACCGGCATGGCCGCGACCAGGTAGCCGACCCGCAGCCAGAGCGCCCGTGGCTCGGACAGCGCTGCCAGGCCGGCGGACACGGTCACTCCGACCAGTACCGGCTGGATCACGGTGCCCCAGCCCGGACAGCGCCCGCGCAGCCAGGCAACAGCGACGAAGGCCACGCCCACCAGCACATTCATCAACCAGAACGCCAGGCCGGTCGTCAGGTGCAGACCGTTGACCAGCATGGAGTAACCGTCGGAGCCGAGGTGCGCGGTCAGCAGCAGCACGACGCCGAAACCCAGCACCACGCACGACCCGACGAGCTGGCCGAGCTGTCGAGGCGTCATCCCGCCCATCATGGCACCTGTCGCCCGGCGTGCGGCGGGTGCTCCTCGGGGGCACAGTGGCCTGGTGAGAGTGCTGCTGACCGGGGCGACCGGCTACATCGGAGGACGGCTGGCGCCGCAGCTCCTCGACTCCGGACAGGACGTCGTCTGCTTCACCCGCGACGGCGACCGGCTGCGCGACGTGCCCTGGCGGGACCGGATCGAGGTGGTCGAGGGTGACGTGCGGGACGAGCTCGCCGTACGCCGGGCGTTCGAGGGGGTCGACGCGGCGTACTTCCTCATCCACTCCCTCGGTGCCGGCCCCAAGTTCACCGACCTCGACCGCCAGGCGGCGCAGACGTTCGCCGCCGCTGCGGGCACGGCGGAGCTGCAGCGCCTGGTCTACCTCGGTGGGTTGATTCCGCGGAATGTCGAGCTGTCAGCACATCTGCGGTCCAGGGCTGAGGTCGGCGAGATCCTGCTGGCATCCGGGGTGCCCACGGTGGAGCTGCGCTCGGCGGTCATCATCGGCTCGGGCTCGGCATCCTTCGAGATGCTGCGCTACCTCACCGAGCGGCTGCCGGCGATGATCACGCCCAAGTGGGTGCGCTCGCGGGTGCAGCCGATCGCGATCCGGGACGTGATCCGCTACCTCATCGGCTGTCTCGAGCTGCCGCCCGACGTCAACCGGTCGTTCGACATCGGCGGCCCGGACGTGCTGTCCTACGCCGGGATGATGCAGCGCTATGCCGCAGTGGCCGGCCTTTCCCCACGGGTCATCCTGCCGGTGCCCGTCCTGACGCCGAGGCTGTCGAGCCACTGGGTCGGCCTGGTGACCCCGGTTCCCAACGGCATCGCCCGACCCCTGGTCGAGTCGCTGCGCAACGAGGTGGTGGCCGGCGACCACGACATCGCCGACTACATCGAGGATCCGGCCGGGGGACTGTTGCCCTTCGACGAGGCCGTCCGCCTTGCCCTGCAGCGGATCCGCGAAGCCAAAGTCACGACAAGGTGGTCGTCGGCGGCGTGGCCGGATGCGCCTTCGGACCCGCTGCCGAGCGACCCCGACTGGGCCGGCGGGTCCCTCTACGTCGACGACCGGACCGGCACCGTACGTGCCAGCAGGGACCAGCTCTGGACCATCATCGAGTCGATCGGCGGCGAGACCGGCTGGTACTCCTGGCCGTTGGCCTGGTCCGTCCGAGGCTGGCTGGATCGCTCCGTCGGCGGTGTGGGCCTGCGCAGGGGGAGGCGGGACCCGAAGCGACTGTACGTGGGAGAGTCACTGGATTTCTGGCGGGTCGAGGAGATCGAGCGCGGACGGCTGCTGCGACTGCGGGCCGAGATGAAGGTCCCGGGGCTGGCCTGGCTCGAGCTGTCGATCGACGACGATGAACACGGAACGGTCACCTACCACCAGCGTGCCGTCTTCCATCCGCGCGGGCTGCTCGGGCACCTCTACTGGTGGTCCGTCGCGCCGTTTCACGGGCTGGTCTTCGGTGGCATGCGGCGCAACATCGCCGCCGCGGCCGAGCGACTCAGTAGCGAAGAGCAGCCGCCCGGTCCAGCGACGGCCGGGCGACCAGCAGATAGATGAGCGAGCCGATGACGTGACCGAGGAGCACGACCAGCAGCCAGACCACCTTGGTCTGCCCCGCGGCCGTGTACTGCTGGTCCGGCCGGCGCAGGAGGTCGACCAGCGACCAGATCCAGAAAACCGTGCAGGCCAGTCCGACCAGGACGAACACCAGCACCAGCACGGCAAAGAGACTGCCTGCGGCCATCATGGAGATCCCCCTCGGTCGGCGACCGGCATCGTCTCACAACCGCGCGTCCGACGCGCGTGGGCCCGGCACAGGCGATACGGTCGCGCGGTGACCGAATCCGCAGCTCCGAAGGCTCTGCCCGGTACGCATCCCCGCCGCAAGCGCCGTCCGGGATTCGTGTGGGAGCTGATCGGATGCGCCCAGCACGGCCATGCCCTGGTGGGCACCCGCGCGGCATCGCTCGAGCCGGCCGACCCGCACCTGGCCCGCGAGATGGGCGGCATCCGCTGGCACCGCTGTCTTCGCTGCGACGCGTGGCTGCCGGTCGCGCCGCCGGTCGAGGTCGAGCGTGCCCAGCTGCCGACCCGCGACGAGATCGAGCTGCCCCTGCGCGGACGCCCCTTGCGTGACCGCTACGTGCTGCGACTGATCGCGATCGACCGGGCGCTGCACTTCCTGCTGCTGGTGCTGGTCGTGCTCGGACTGTTGTTGCTGGCCGTCAACCGCACCCGCTACCAGGCAGATGTGACCAGGCTGATCAACGACTTCCAGGCCGGTGCCGGCGGTCCCCAGGGCGACACCGGCCACGGCCTGCTCGGCGAGTTCCGCAAGCTGACCGACCTCTCCACCAGCCGGGTGTACGAGCTGGCGGCGGCGGCGGCCGCGTACGCGGTCCTCGAGGGTGCGGAGGCCTTCGGCCTGTGGTGGGGCCGGCGCTGGGCCGAGTACCTGACGTTCCTCGGCACGATCGTGCTGCTGCCGCTGGAGATCTACGAGCTCAGCAACAAGGTCTCCGTGCTCAAGGTCTTCACGCTGGTGCTCAACCTCGCCGTGGCCGGTTACCTGCTGTGGGCCAAGCGGCTGTTCGGCGTCCGCGGTGGGGGAGCACACGAGCTGGCACAGAAGGAGTACGACTCCGGCTGGGCCGCGGTCGAACGACTCTCGCCGGAGGAGTTCGCCGGTGCGGACTCGGGCTTCCGCGCCACGTACAGCGAAGTGGTCGAGCATCATGCAGGGGAGGACTGAACCGATCCCGGTCCCCGGTCGTGCTGTGGGCAAGGACACCTGCCCGTGTCGCCGCCACCTGCACCGGAGGTTCCACTGTGGACCCGACCACCAGCACGCCGCCTGCACCCACCGAGGCGCACGGCGCCTGTCTGCCGGAGCACTGTGCCACCAGGCGGTCGGTGCTCATCGGCGCGGGAGTCGTCGGGGCCGCTGCCCTCGCCGGCTGCGGGTCCAAGGGCGCGACGGCCGCGGCGAACACCTCCGAAGCGGCCCCTCCCGCGGGGGCACTCGCCCAGCTGTCGGACATCCCGGTCGGCACCGCGATCGCTGCCAAGGACAACGGGCAGCCGATCATCATCTCCCAGCCCACGGCGGGACAGGTCAAGGCCTTCAGCGCGATCTGCACGCACATGGGGTGTACGGTCGCGCCGGCGTCGTCCGGCAAGGAGCTGGACTGCCCCTGTCACGGGAGCAAGTACGACGCCGTCACGGGCGAGGTCATCAGCGGGCCGGCGCCCAAGCCGCTGCCGGCGGTGGCCGTCAAGGTCGTGAACGGAGCCATCGTCGCAGGCTGACCGACGCGAGCGGCTGAGCCGGGAATCCCTACTCCGCAGGGGTTCTCGGCTCAGCTTGCGT
>JAWWOM010000169.1:0-6035 GCA_033851655.1 Frankiales bacterium | reverse complement strand
TGCTGGGCTTCCTGGCACTGCTCGGGTACATGGCCATCGCCTCAGGGATCAAGCCGATCGTGGACTCCAAGGGCAAGGCTGACACGAACACGATCGTCCCTCTCCTGTTCGACAAGCAGTTCCCGTCGTGGTTCGCCGGGATCGCCTTCGCCGCGATCGCGATCGGCGCGCTCGTGCCCGCGGCCATCATGTCGATCGCCGCGGCGAACACGTTCACCCGCGACATCTACCGCCCGTACTTCAGGCGCGATGCTTCGCCGCGCGAGGAGGCGCAGGTCTCGAAGATCGTGTCGTTGATCGTCAAGTTCGGGGCGCTGGTCATCATCCTGACGCTCCCGGTCCAGTTCGCGATCGACTTCCAGCTCATCGGCGGGATCGTCATCATCCAGATCCTGCCGGCGGTGGTCGTGGGGCTCTACACCCGGTGGCTGGACGCGAAGGCGCTCCTCGCCGGGTGGGTCGTCGGCATGGCCCTGTCGATCTGGATGCTGTGGGTGACTCCCAACCCGCTCACCCAGCACAAGCACTTCGGCGGCGCGAACTGGGCACTGTCGCACATCGGCATCAACACCAAGGCGGCGATCTGGATCGGCATCCCGACCGTCGTCATCAACCTGCTCGTCGCGGCGATCCTCAGTCCGCTGCTGCGCGGGCGGGGTGCTGCGGCCGACGACACGGACGAGAGCGACTACCACGTCGAGGCCGGCGGCCCCGGCAGCATGCCGGTGCCGCTGTCCGCTGCCGGGAGTACGTGACCTGGCGTCAGCCGTTCTTGTCGAAGACCAGGCGCAGCCCGACCAGGGTCAGCCAGGGGTCGTGCACGGTGATCCGGCGCGACTCGTCGGCCACCAGCGCCGCGAGTCCGCCGGTCGCGATGACCGCCGTGTCCGCGGGGTCACCGAGCTCGGCCAGGATCTCCTCGACGATCCGGTCGACCTGCCCGGCGAACCCGTACAGGATGCCGGACTGCAGCGCCTCGACGGTGTTCTTGGCGATGGCCGTCCGCGGCCGGGCCAGCTCGACCTTGCGCAGCTGGGCGGCCCGCGCGGCCAGGGCATCGACGGAGATCTCGATGCCGGGAGCGAGCACACCGCCGATGAACTCGCCCTTGGCGGAGACCACGTCGAAGTTGGTGGACGTACCGAAGTCGACGACGACTGCAGGGCCGCCATAGCCGGTGAAGGCGGCGAGCGCGTTGACGATCCGGTCGGCGCCGACCTCCTTGGGGTTGTCGAACAGGATCGGCACGCCGGTCTTGACCCCCGGCTCGACGATGACCAGAGGCAGCCCCGCGAAACGCTTGGAACAGACCTCGCGGACGGTGTGCAGCACCGCCGGCACCGTCGAGCAGCAGGACAGGCCGGTGACCTCGTCGAGGCGGTCGCCGAGCAGCCCGGCAAAGGTCAGCCCGAGCTCGTCACCGGTACGGCGCGCCTCGGTCGAGATCCGCCAGTGGTCGACCAGCTTGGAGCCCTCGAACAGGCCGAGCACGGTGTTGGTGTTGCCGACGTCGATGGCGAGCAGCATCAGGCGTTCCCGAGGTCGAGGCCGATGTCGAGCACCGGGGCGGAGTGGGTCAGCGCACCGACCGCGAGGTAGTCCACGCCGGTCATCGCGATCTCACGGGCCAGCTCGAGGGTCAGCCCGCCACTGGACTCGGTGCGGGACCGGCCGCCGACGAGCCGCACGGCCTCTCCGGTGGTCACGACGTCCATGTTGTCGAGCAGGATCATCTCGGCGCCGGCATCGGCCGCTTCGGCGACCTGGGCCAGGGTGTCGCACTCGACCTCGCAGGCCAGTCCGGGGAACCGGGCCCGTACGGCGGCCAGTGCAGCGGTGATCGAGCCGGCAGCCACGATGTGGTTGTCCTTGATCAGCGCCTCGTCCGACAGCGACATCCGATGGTTGGTGCCTCCACCGCAACGGACGGCGTACTTCTCGGCCCGGCGGAGCCCAGGCGTCGTCTTGCGGGTGTCCCGGATCTCGGCGCCGGTGCCCGCGACCGCGTCGACCCAGCGGCCGGTCAGCGTCGCGATGCCGGAGAGGTGGCAGAGCAGGTTGAGGACCGACCGCTCGACGGTCAGCAGGACGCGGGTGTCGCCGCTCACCGTCAGCAGCAGGTCGCCCCGCTCCACCCGGCATCCGTCCTGCACGGCAGGCACGACGTCGTCGAGCTCGGCGACCAGCCCGGGCATGACGACGGCCAGTCCGGCCACGATCCCGGCGTCGCGGGTGACGAACCGGCCGGTGGAGCGGTGGCCGGCCGGGATGGTGGCAACGCTCGTGACGTCGACGCCACCGTCGAGGTCCTCGGTGAGGGCGTCGCGGAGCAGCCTCGCCCCGTAGTCGGCGGGCAGTGGGTGGTTGCTCATCAGGTCTTCCGCTCGTAGGTCAGGGTGAGGAGGCTGCGGCCGTCGAGGGTGACGTCGAGGTGCCCGAGCCAGTGCTCGTCGTCGCGCTCGGGGTAGTCCTCGCGCCAGTGCGACCCCCGGGTCTCCTGCCGAGCCAGCGCACCGGCGACGAGGGCGGCGGCAACGGTGTGCAGGTTGGTCGTCTCCCACGCCTCCAGCCCGGGCTCCCCGCCGGACTCGGCGCGCAGCTCGGTCAGGGCCGCGTCGGTGGCCTTGAGACTGTCCGCCGTACGGAGAACGCCGGCCCCCGCGGTCATCGTCTGCTGGAGCCAGGAACGGGTCACCGGCGCGTACAAGCCCATCGGCCGGTCGTCGACCTTGCGTGGCCCGTGCCGGAGGTGGCTGCCGGCCAGCCTGGCGTCGAGGTCCTGGGCGATCCGCCGGGCGAACACGAGCCCCTCGAGCAGCGAGTTGGAGGCCAGCCGGTTGGCGCCGTGGACGCCGGTCCACGCCACCTCGCCGCAGGCATAGAGCCCTGGCACCGAGGTGCGGCCGTAGAGGTCGGCGCGTACGCCGCCGGACACGTAGTGACTGGCCGGCGCGACCGGGATCAGCTCGCGCACCGGGTCGATGCCGTGCTCGAGGCAGCTGGCCAGGATGGTGGGGAACCGGGTCCGCCACTTCTCCTCGCCGAAGTCCCGGGCGTCGAGCCAGACATGACTGGCCCCGGTCTCGGTCATCCGCCGCATGATCGCCTTGGCCACCACGTCGCGCGGGGCGAGGTCGGCCAACGGGTGCTGGCCCTGCAGGAACCGGGCACCCTGGTCGTCGACGAGGAACGCGCCCTCTCCCCGTACGGCCTCCGAGACCAGGGGCTGCTGACCCTTGGAGGCAGTGCCGAGCCACATCACCGTCGGGTGGAACTGGACGAACTCCAGGTCCCGTACGGCCGCTCCGGCGCGGAGCGCCAGGGCCAGCCCGTCCCCGGTGGAGACGGCCGGGTTGGTGGTCGCGGAGTAGACCTGGCCGATGCCGCCGGTGGCAAGGACGACGGCTCGCGAGTGGACCGCGCCGACACCGTCGCGTGCGCCCTCGCCCATCACGTGCAGCGTCGCCCCGGCCGCGTCACCGTCGTCGTCGAGCAGCAGGTCGAGGACCAGCGCATGCTCGATGACCTCGATCCTCGGGTCGGCGCGGACGGCGTCGACCAGGGCCCGCTGGACCTCGGCGCCCGTGGCATCGCCGCCGGCGTGGGCGATCCGGTCGGCGTGGTGGCCGCCCTCACGGGTCAGCGACAGTGAGCCGTCGGAGCTGCGGTCGAAGCGGGCACCGAGCCCGATCAGCTCGAGAACGGACTCGGGACCCTCGGTGACCAGGGCGTCGACCGCACCCTCGTCGCACAGCCCGACGCCGGCGGTCAGGGTGTCGATCCGGTGCGCCCCCGGGGTGTCACCAGGGCCGAGCGCTGCGGCGATGCCGCCCTGCGCCCAGCGGGTGGAGCCGGCCGCGAGCACGTCCTTGGTGACGACCAGCACCGTGCCGGACGCCGCCGAGCGCAGCGCGACGGTCAGCCCGGCGATCCCCGAGCCGATCACCATGACGTCGGCGTACGAGGTCCAGCCGGGCGCCGGAGCGCGCAGCCGGCCCGGCAGGGCTCTGGCAGGCACCGCCGGCGGCGCCGGGTCCGGCGTGAGCGTCACGGGACGACCTGGTCCACGGGCTGCCCGAGGGTGACCGCGATGTTGTCGATCAGCCGGGTGGACCCGACGTAGGCCGCGACCAGCAGAAGGGCAGACCCGCGCTGGGCGATCGGCACGTCGTCGAAGGCGGGTGTGACCAGACGCAGGTAGTCGAGCCGTACGGCGGGCTCGGACGACAGCACGTCCCGCGCCGCGTTGAGCACGGCCGCGGCGCCGGCCCCTCCGGCTGCCGACCCGGCGAGCAGCGCCTTGCGCAGCACCGTCGCCGACTCGCGCTGGTCCGGGTCGAGGTAGCGGTTGCGGCTGGACCGGGCGAGCCCGTCCGGCTCGCGCACGGTCGGCACCGGCAGCACCTGCACGGGCAGGTCGAGGTCGGCCACCATCCGCCGTACGAGGGCCAGCTGCTGGGCATCCTTTTCGCCGAACACCGCGATCTGGGGCTGGCAGAGGTGCAGCAGCTTGAGGACCACGGTGAGCACACCGTCGAAGTGGCCGGGTCGGCTGGAGCCTTCGAACCGGTCACCCAGCGGGCCGGCGACGACCCGCACCGCTGGATCACCGTTGGGATAGATCTCCTGCACCGACGGGGCGAACACCACGTCGACACCCTCGCGGGCGCAGGTGGCCAGGTCGGCGTCGAGGTCCCGGGGGTAGCGGTCCAGGTCCTCGCCGGCGCCGAACTGCAGCGGGTTGACGAAGATCGTCACGATGACCGAGTCGGCCGCCCTTCGCGCCGCGCGGATCAGCGCGACGTGCCCCTCGTGCAGCGCTCCCATGGTCGGGACGACGGCGACCCGGCCGGACAGCCGCCACCTCGCGTCCCAGACCTCGGCCCTGGTCGTGACGACGACGGGCCCGGCGAGCCGCGGCGGGGCCAGCGGACCGGTGCGTTCGGCAGGTGTGGCCAGTTCCATGGTCAGTGCGTTCCAGTCCTGAGCGGGGGTACCGGACGTCTTCGTCAGCCTACCGACAGCGACGCGGCCGGGGCCCGTCACATTCCCGTCAGCCCGGCGGCGGGAGCTGTTCGAGGATGGCCAGCGCCGACTCGTGGGACAGCCGGCCGGCCTCCTCGGCCCGCTCAGCCGTACGGCGCGCCATCGCCCGGTAGGCCGGCTCCGCGGGCCTCCCGCGCAGCGCGGCCAGGTGGGCGGCGATGGTCCCGGCGTCACCTCGTACGACGGGCCCGGTCAGCGCAGCATCGGCCGCCGGCCGACCGGTCACCGGATCCGTCGCGAGCGCGTTGGCCAGCGCCGCCCCGGTGATCGCGCCGAGCATCCGCGAGGTGTCCTCGATGCCGGCCTGGTGGAGCAGGTCGGCGGCGTCCGCGACCAGGGTCACCAGGTGGTTCGCCGCGTGCGACAAGCCCGCGTGGTAGAGCGGGCGGAGCTCTTCGGGGACCAGCTCGACCAGGCCGCCGAGGTCGGCGACCAGGACTGCTGCCGCCGCGAGGCCGGTGCCCTGCGCCGTCACCCCGTACGCGATGCCGTCGAGGTTGGCCAGGTCGGTGGGGCCACCGGCGAACGTCATCACCGGGTGGATCGCCGCCTTGTGCCCGGTCAGCCCGTCGAGCACCGACACGCCGTACCGGCCGCTGGTGTGCGCGACCAGGGCGCCGGACGCCGGTGCCGGCAGGGACGCCACGACGGCAGGCAGGTCGTCATCGGCGACGCACAGCAGCACCACCGCTGCTGTTGTGACCGCCTCCAGGCCGACGACCGGCACGTCGGGCGCGCCAGCCGACGCCCTGACGAGCGACGCCGCCGACCTGGTGACCAGGGAGACGTCTCGCCCGCCCTCGAGCAACCGCGCCGCCAGGGCCGTGCCCACGCGCCCTGCGCCGACGACGACGACATCTGTGCCCGCAGCCATCGACCCTCCCGGACGTTGCGGCCGGTCTCCCCGGCAGCCGCGCCAATCCAACCACCCACGCCGCCATTCCCGAGTTCTCCGCTCGACGCAACCGCACCGGCTTCCTGGGCGATAG
>JAWWOM010000413.1:0-8538 GCA_033851655.1 Frankiales bacterium | reverse complement strand
GCCTGGGCGATCGGCGGTTCGGCCGGTGCGCCGAGCCTGCTCGAGGTGCAGGCAGCCGTGGACGAGGCGGACGCCCAGCTGGCTGAGGTGACCGCCCTCGGCGAGCGGCTGCGGCTGGCCCTCGCCGGCGCCGACGAGGAACGGGTCGCCGTGCGGGCCCAGGTCGAGAGCACGCTCGAGGGGCTCAACGCCTCCGATGCCCGGATGGCCGCCTTCGCCGAGCAGCTCGGCCGACTCGGCGGCGCTGCCCGCGCCGCGGCCGGCGAGGCCGACCGGCTGCAGGCAGCCCGGCGCCGCGCCGAGGAGGCCAGGGACCGCGACCTGGCCGGACTGGCCGAGCTCGAGGAGCGGCTCGCCGCCGCATCGCAGCTGCCCCAGGACGAGGAGGTCGACCCGGCCGAACGGGACCGGCTGGCGGTTGCCGCTGCCGAGTCCCGTACGGCGGAGATGGAGTCCCGGCTCGCGGTGCGCACCACCGAGGAGCGGGCCCGAGCGCTGGCCGGGCGGGCCGAGGCACTCGACCGGGCGGCCGCCCGCGAGCGGGCCGAGCGCGAGCGACTGGCCGACCTGCGCGAGCGCCGGGTCCGCGAGGCCCGTACGGCCGCAGCTGTCGCCCGTGGCGTGGCCGTCGCCCTGACCGCGGTCGAACGCTCGCTGTCCGCGGCCGCCGACGAGCGCCAGGAGGCGGAGACCTCCCGCACGGTGCGGGAGGGCGAGCTGCTCGCCGTACGCGGCCGGCACCGCGACCTCACTGCCGAGCTCGAGACGCTGACCAGCGCCGTCCATCGCGATGAGGTGGCCCGGGCCGAGCAGCGGCTGCGGATCGAGTCGCTCGAGGCCAAGGCGCTCGAGGACCACGGCGTCGCCGCCGACGCCCTGCTCGCCGAGTACGGCCCCGATGTCCCCGTACCGGTCACCGAAGCGCCCGCTGAGCCGGCCCCGGACGCCTCGGGGCAGCCGGAGGTCCAGGCGACGGTGCCCTACGACCGGGCCGAGCAGCAGAAGCGGGCGGCGGCCGCTGACCGGGCGCTGGCGCTGCTGGGCAAGGTCAACCCGCTCGCGCTCGAGGAGTTCTCGGCGCTCGAGGAGCGGCACACGTTCCTGCAGACCCAGCTCGAGGACCTCAAGGCGACCAGGCGGGACCTGATGACGGTCGTCCGCGACATCGACGAGCGGATCCACGAGGTGTTCTCCGCGGCCTACGCGGACGTGGCGCGCGAGTTCGAGGTGGTCTTCTCCCTGCTGTTCCCCGGCGGCCAGGGCCGGCTGATCCTCACCGATGCCGCGGACCTGCTGGCGACCGGGATCGAGATCGAGGCCCGGCCGCCCGGCAAGAAGGTCAAGCGGCTGTCGCTGCTCTCCGGCGGGGAGCGCTCGCTGACGGCGGTGGCGTTCCTCTGCGCGATCTTCCGGGCCCGGCCCTCGCCGTTCTACGTGCTCGACGAGGTCGAGGCTGCTCTCGACGACCGCAACCTCGGCCGGCTGCTCGACCTGCTCTCCGAGCTCCGGTCGACCTCCCAGCTGATCATCATCACCCACCAGAAGCGGACGATGGAGATCGCCGACGCCCTCTACGGGGTCAGCATGCGCGGCGACGGCATCACGGCCGTGATCTCCCAGCGGCTGCGCGAGGTAGAGCCAGCCTGATCACTATCTGACATCGATTTGACCATCTGGGCATTTGAGCCTTGACCTGATCGGTCCGCAGGATCAACAGTTCTCCCAGCTCCGATCACCGGTCCGGCCCCCTGGACCCGTACGGAGCTCGCGCATGACAACGCAGACGACACCGTCGTCGTTGTAGTCGGGAGAGGCGGATCCGGTGAACCAGCAGGAGCGCGACACCTTCGTGGAGTTCGTCCATGGTTCCAGTGCCCGGCTCACCAGGCTCGCCGTCCTGGTCACCGGCGAGCGACAGGGAGCGGACGATCTCGTGCAAGCGGCCTACGAACGCACGCTGCGGCACTGGCCGCGGTTGCACAGGGCTGGCGACCCGGAGAGCTACGCCCGCAAGATCCTGGTCAACCTGGCCATCGACGGCGGTCGCTCCCGCACCCGCCGGCCCGAGGTGCTGACCCAGCCGCCGGAGCGTTCAGTGGCCGACTGCGCCGAGCTGGTGGGGGAGCGGATGCGGGTCCTCGAGGCGCTGCGCCAGCTTCCTCGCCAGCAGCGTGCTGTGGTCGTGCTGCGCTACTACTCTGACTTGTCGGAGAGCTCGATCGCCGACGCCCTCGGCTGCACGGTGGGCACGGTCAAGAGCAACGGTCACCGCGCGACGCTGCGGCTGCGCGAGCTGCTCGGCTCCGCGAGGGCCGCACGGGTCGTCACCCCCGGCGAGAGCAGACAGGTTGCCATGTGATCGGTCCGGAGGACGAGCTCGGGGTGATGCTGCACGTCTCGGTGTCCGACGTGCAGCCGCAGGTCGACCACGCCTCCCGGGCGCTGGCCGCGCGGCACCGGCACGTGATCACCTGGACGTCGGCGACGGCCGGCTTCCTGGTCGGTGTCCTGGTGGTGACCTTCGCCGCGGTCAGCTCCCGCAGCCGCCAGCAGACGCCGGCACAGCTGCTCGCCGGTCAGCGCTGGCAGCATGCGGTGCACCTCGACGGCAACCGGCTGCTGATCGAGCCCCCCGGCGCGGGCGACACCGTCAGCCTCACCCGGGACGAGACCCTCGCCCTGCTGCAGAGCACGCACAGCGGCACGGCGCTCTCCGTCGTGACGGCCCGCTGGGGCAGGGTGAGCGTGCGCGACGCCCGCGGGGTCGTCGTGACCGGCTTCGACCGGCAGCCGGCCTGGGCCGTCGTGTTCCGGATCAAGGACGACACGACCACCTGCCCCACCACGTCCGCGCCGGTCGAGCAGGGCCCGGACCCCGGTGACTACACCGGGGTCCAGGTCTTCGTCGTCGCGGCCACGGACGCACGGCTGCTCTACAGCCAGAGCGGCTCCTGGTCCTGCGGCCTGCCGGCCGCGCCGGTCGCACAGCTGCCCGAAGACCCGAGCTAGCGGCGGTCCGTCCTGATGCAGCGCCGGGTAGCTCCCGTACGAGGCCGTGCCGCCCTTCCCGTCGCCCGGCTCCTGAGCGTGCTCGGCATGATCAGCCTGGTCAGCACTGCCGGCTGTTCCTCGGGGAGGAACACCGGCTCCGGCTCCACCGCCGCGCACCTGCTGGGCAGCAACCAGACCATCCATCTGGAGTACCTGCAGAAGCAGGGGGACCAGCAGTACTTCGTCGACGAGGCGGCCGGCGCCAAGGCCGAGGCCGCCAAGCTCGGCAACGTCGAGGTGACCATCGTCGACATCGGCAGCGACGCCAACAAGGCGATCAGCGAGATGGACACCGCTGTCGCGCAGAAGGTGGACGGCATCGCGATCGTGGTCCCCGACCAGCAGATCGGGCCGGCCGTGATCGACAGGGCCAGGGCCGCCGGGATCCCGCTGATCGCGTCGGACGACGTGATCAAGGACGAGACCGGCCAGGAGGCCGCCTTCGTCGGCTTCGACGGAACGCTGATGGGCCAGAAGATCGGCGAGGAGGCCGGCAAGCTCTACACCGCCGCCGGCTGGACCGCCGCCAACACCCGGATCATCGCCGCCTGGAAGCAGGACCTCAGCGTCTGCAGGGACCGGGTCGACGGGGCCAGGCAGGCCTTCACCGCCGCCACCGGCCAGAACCTGCAGACCATCGAGATCGGCACGAACAACACTCCCACCGATGCCGAGGACAAGGCAGGCGCGGCACTGACGGCCAACCCCGGCGTGAAGCACTGGGTGGTCTGGGGTTGCAACGACGAGAACGAGACCGGCGTGGTCACCGCGCTGCAGAACGACGGCGTGGCCGCCCGCGACATCATCGGCGTCGGCATCGGTGCCTACCTCGACTGCAAGGACTGGAAGGCCGGCCAGGTCACCGGCAACAAGGCGGCGCTCTACATCGACGGCAACGACGTGGGCGCGAGCGCGATCGACTCGCTCGTGGCCACGATCCGGCAGGGGGTGCCGCTGCCGCCGAAGACGATCGCCCGCTCGACGATCGTCGACGCCACGAGCTGGCGCGCGGCGGGCGTGGCCTGCACATGACCGCCGACCCGGTGACCGTACGGGTGGAGCGCCTGGCCAAGCAGTTCGGCCCGGTGGCCGCCCTCGACGAGGTCACCCTGGACATCCGCGCCGGCGAGGTCCTCGCGCTGGTGGGGGAGAACGGTGCCGGCAAGTCCACGCTGCTCAAGCTGCTCAGCGGCGACCACCGTCCTGACTCAGGCCGGCTGCTGGTGGACGGCTGCCCGGTCGACTTCCGCAGCCCCGCCGACGGGCGCAGGGCGGGCGTCCGGGTGGTCGCGCAGGAGCCCGAGATCATCCCGGACGTCAGTGTCGCCGAGAACGTCCACGTCGGGGCGCTGCCCCTGCGCGGGCCGTTCGTCGACCGGCGGGCGCTGTTTGCCGACGTCGACGCGCAGATCGCACGGCTCGGCTTCCGGGGCATCATCGACTCGCGCACGCCGGGCCGGCTGCTCTCCGCGCCGCAGCGGGCCCTGGTCGAGATCATGCGGGCCTGCACGGGCACCGTACGGATGGTGGCCTTCGACGAGCCGACGTCCTCGCTGTCGGCGCGCGAGGTCGCGGCGCTGTTCGCGCTGATCGCCCGGCTGCGCGCCGAGGGCGTCGCGGTCGTCTACGTCTCGCACCGGATGCACGAGATCTTCGAGGTCGCCGACCGGGTCGCCGTGCTCAGGGACGGTCAGCTGGTCGGGGTGCGCGACGTCCGCAGCGCAGCACAGGCCGACGTGGTCCAGATGATGGTGGGCCGCGACCTGTCCGCGCTGTTCGAGCGAACGCCCCGCCGCCCCGCCGAGGTGGCGCTGCGGCTGCGCGGGGTGTCCAGCGGCGACGTCGCGGACGTCGACCTCGACGTGCACTCCGGGGAGGTCGTCGTCCTCGCCGGGCTGGTCGGCGCCGGCCGGACGGTGCTGGCCAGGGCGGTCGTCGGGGACCTGCCGATCCGCTCGGGCACGGTGGCGGTGAGCGGTAGGGAGGTGCGGCTGCGCAGCCCGGTCGACGCGCTCCGCGCCGGCATCGCGCTGGCCCCGGAGGAGCGCAAGGCCGACGCCCTCCTGCTGCGCCGCTCGGTCAGGGACAACGTCTCCCTGGCGGTGCTCGGCCGGCTGCGCCGGATGCGGTTCATGCGGGCCAGGGCCGAGCAGGTGCTGGTCACCCGCTATGTCCGGCAGCTCAACGTCCGGACGCCGTCGGTGGACCAGGAGGTGCGCAAGCTCTCCGGCGGCAACCAGCAGAAGCTCGTGCTCGCCCGCTGGCTGGCCCGGCGACCCACCGTGCTGATCCTCGACGAGCCGACCCGCGGCGTCGACGTGAGCGCCAAGGCGGAGATCTACGCCATCATCGACGAGCTCGCGGCGCAGGGCGTGGCGATCCTGGTCATCTCCTCGGAGCTGCCGGAGGTTCTCGGGCTGGCCGACCGGATCGTCGTCATGCGCAGCGGCCGGGTGGTCGGGGAGCTGGCCAGGGCGGACGCAACCGAGGCATCGGTCCTCGCCCTGGCGATGCCGGGCGCCGAGGTCGGGACGGCACTGTGAAGGCGGAGCCGGACCTCACCGGGCGACGGCAGGACGCGGTCGAGGCGGCGGCCGGAGGCCATCACCCGCAGCCACGGCGGCGGCCGTGGCGGCAGGCGCTGACTGGGGTCGGCGTCCAGAACATCAGCCTGCTGATCGCGCTCGCGGCACTCTCGGCCGGCATCGGCTCGCGCAACCCGGACTTCTTCCGGGTCGCCAACCTGCGGGGCATCGGCACCGCCGTTGTCATCTCCGGCATCCTCGCCGTGGCCCAGACGGTCGTGATCATCCTGGGGGCACTGGACATCTCCGTCGGCTCGGTCGCCGGGCTGGCCTCCGTCACCTCCGCCATGGTGTTCACCTCGATGCACAGCGCCGCCTGGGGGATCGCCGTCGCGCTGGCCGTGGGACTGCTCACCGGACTGGTCAACGGCGTGGTGATCGTCTTCGGCCGGGTCAACCCGGTCATCGCGACCCTCGCCACCCTGGCCGCGTACAAGGGGCTTGCGCAGCTGGTGTCCAACGGCCGGGCACAGGGCTTCACCAACGCTGACTCGGTCTTCATCTTCCTCGCCAGGGGGAGCGTCGCCGGTGTCGCGACGCTGATCTGGGTCTTCGCGCTGCTGGCCCTGCTGGTGCATGTGATGCTGCGGTTCACCGACGTGGGGCGCAAGATCTACGCGATCGGGGGCAACGAGACCGCTGCCCGGCTCGCCGGTGTCAACATCAACAAGTACGTGCTCGGCGTCTACGCGCTGACCGGCGTGTTCGCCGCTGTCGCCGGCATCCTGATCACCGCCCGTACCGGCTCCGGCCAGCCCGTGTCCGGCAGCGAGGGCCTCGAGCTCGAGTCCATCACGGCCGCCGTCCTCGGCGGCTGCGCGCTGCGCGGGGGCAAGGGGACCGTTGCCGGTACGGTGCTGGCGGTGCTGCTCCTCGGCGTCCTCACCAACGGGATGACCCTGCTCGACGTCAACCCGTTCTGGCAGAACGTCGCCAAGGGCTCGCTGCTCGTCGTCGCCGTCATCATCCAGCAGCTGCGCAGCGGAGAGCGGCGCATCGGCGTCCCGAGCTGAGGGGAGACAGGCAGGTGGATCGGCGGAGCTTCCTGCGGGCCTCCGCGCTGGTGGCCGGTGGCGCGGTGGCCGGCGCGGTGGCGGTGGATGTCCTGCACGGCGGGCCGGCCGGGAGCGACAGCGTCGTGCTCGGCCGCAACCGGGCCTCGCTGACCGGGACCGGCCTCGACACCCCCCGGGTGTTCTCGCGGGTCCAGACCGGCGACCCGTCGATCGCACTGACCCTCGACGACGGTCCGGGGGGGACCACGGCCGCCGTGCTCAAGCTGCTCAAGGACCGTGCCGTCACCGCCACGTTCGACGTCGTCGGCAACCGCGTGCAACCGCACACCGAGCTGCTGCGCCAGATGCAGAACGACGGGCACGAGATCGGCAACCACACCTGGTCCCACCGGGTGCTGGCGGGGCTGCCGATCGCCGAGATCGACCCCGAGCTGCGCAAGACCGACGAGTTGATCGCAGCGGTCACCGGCAACCGGCCGCGCTACGTCCGGCCGCCGGGCGGAGAGGTCACCCCGGAGCTGCTGACGGTCGCCTCGGAGCTGGGCTACGACGTCGTGCTGTGGTCGGTGCAGCTGCATGCGCCGGCGCAGGCCGCGACCGACTCCGCGGCGGTCAGCGCCGACCCGGTGAAGTACGTCCTCGACAACCTGCAGCCGGGTGCGATCGTGCTCGCGCACGACCTCGGAGACCTCTCGGGCACGGCCGCCGGCGATGCGCTGCCGCGGCTGATCGACGGGGCCAGGAACAAGGGCTACCGGTTCCTCACCATCTCGGCGCTGGTGGCCGCCGGCACGCCGGTGCAGGGCGACGCAATCTGAGTCAGCCGGCGAGCTGCCAGCGGTAGCAGTGGGTCTCGTACGGGAGCAGCAGGGTGTCCTTGCCCCGGCTGGCAGGGTGCGCGTCGAGGACGGCGGTGACCTCGGCCATCAGCGCGTCCCTGGCCGCCGGCTCGAGCACCGCGACGGCGCTGCGTGAGCTGATCAGCCGCAGCAGGCCGTCGCGGGTCAAGGTCTGCGCGTGCCGGAACACCGCCTGCCGCACGGGCCCGAACGGCGCGTGCTGGGCGATCGTGTCCTGCCAGCCATCGGCGAGCAGGCTCATGCCGGTGCCGCCCGACCGGTTCAGCGGTTCCCACACCGCGCCGACCCAGTCCACCGACTCGTCCCGCTCGTTCCAGACCAGGGCCAGTCGCCCGCCCGGCCGCAGCAACCGGGCGCACTCCAGCGGCGCCCTGGCCTGGTCGAACCAGTGCCACGCCTGGGCCACGGTGACGACGTCGGCCGACCCGTCCGGCAGGGGTACGTCCTCAGCGCCGCCCACCGCCGTCAGCACGCCCGGCAACCGGCGGCGCAGCTGCTCGAGCATGCCGGTGGAGGGGTCGACGGCGCTGACCCGGTGCCCGGCGGCGACCAGCAGCTCGGTGAGCTTGCCCGTACCGGCCCCGAGGTCGAGCACGTCCCGGGGCGGCGGTCCGGTCAGCCAGGCGACCGCGTCGGCCGGGTACGACGGCCGGGCGGCGTCGTAGTCGGCGGCCACCGCACCGAACGAGCCCGCCTGCCGTGCCCGCACGCTCTCCTGCATGTCCCCGACCGTACCCGCGGCGCGGGTTGTCCCGGGTCGAAATCTCCGCGGTCTGCTAGGACTGTCAGGTGACCACCCTCATCATCGTCATCGCCATCCTCGCCGTGCTCGCCGTCGCCGGGGGTGCCGCCTACGCCGTCGGCTCACCGCGGCGGCGCGGACTGCCCCGGCCGACCTCCTCGACGGTGGGCCCGTACGACGACGAGCCGTCTTCCGCGGTGACCGTGCTCGAGCGGCCGACGGCACCCGTGACGGCCGGGCCGGAGGTCGCCCAGCCGCTCGACGTGCCGGAGCCGACCGCCGGC